>NZ_JAVJUO010000234.1:0-61627 GCF_040220555.1 Coleofasciculus sp. C1-SOL-03 | reverse complement strand
ATTGAAGTGCAAAACAATACAGAGCAAGATTATTTTCATCGGATGCTCTATGGCACATCAAGGTTAATTACGGACTTTCTGGAAAAAGGAGAAGCTTACGGTCAAATCAAAAAAGTCTATTCAGTCAATGTCGTCTACTTTGCTCTGGGGCAGGGGGAGGATTATATTTATAAAGGGATGTTGGATTTTCGGGGGCTGCATCAAGAAGACAGATTGGGGTTATCAATCAATCAGAAGAAGCTGTTTAAGATTCAAGAGGTGTATGAGATTTTCCCGGAGTATTATGTGATTAAAGTCAATAACTTTAACGAGGTAGCGAAAACTCCCTTAGATGAATGGATATATTTTCTGAAAAAGAGCCAAATCAAAGAGGAATTTACTGCCCAAGGGTTAGCAGAAGCGAAGGAAAATTTACTGGTCGATAGCTTGAGTGCAGAAGAAAGAGCCAACTATCTGAGATTTATGGAGAATCGACGCTATGAAGTTAGCATGATTGAAGGTTCGCGTTCAGAGGGAAGATTGGAAGGAATTGAGGAGGGGAAACAGCAAGAAAAGATTAACGTAGCGAGAAACTTAAAACAAAAAGGGACTGAGCTTGATACAATCACAGAAGTAACTGGACTGAGTAGAAAAGAGATTGAGAAACTGTAGCACTTCTAGAGGAGCGCCTATCTCATAGTTTTTGGTGATTTGAGGAAAATAATCTATTGGGGTGGCACAGTTAAAATGGTGTAATATAAAATTAGCTCAAAGCATTGTCAGGTAAGTGTTTTAGCATTTTTCTAAAGTCACAATTAAGGTGGGTCTCGCCACTACTGGACTGACACAGCTAAAATTGTGGAATAGATTGATGGTTTAATTGGGCGCACGCCGTGCGCCCCTACAATTCTAATCCACCAATTAAGGTGTGCCACACCACTGCAAGCATTGCACTTAATGGTGTATATTATTAGCGCCCTGACCTTGCTTGCTCAATGTGAGCTTTAAGAAGCTAGCTAGACCAAAGAGACCTAGTCCTAAAATGGTACTGGGTTCGGGGACAGAAGTAGGAGAAGGTTCGAGAATGGGGGTTGCCAGAAAGGCTCGTCTTTGATTGTTGAGCCTACCGTAGCCGACAATCTGTCCATTATTATTGATACTAGTAGCTCGCTCCAATATATCAAAGTCGTCTGAATTGGGAGCAATCAGATTATTAAGATCAAACATCTCGCCATCTTGCCAAAGGGTTGCGTAAGTACCGCTAAAGGTGTTGTCACCAAAATAGGTTTGACCAACTACCTGACCATTCTCATTGATATCAAAAGCTAGACTTCTTGTGCCTTCAGTACCAAGATTAATAATGTTGCTGTCATTCCACAAGACAGCAGTAGGGTTGAAAGAAGAACCAAAAATCTCATTTGAATAGCCAACAACTTGACCAGCGTTATTGATACTTGTAGCAGTACTACTTAAATCACCAGGAAGCGGTTCTAGTTCCGTGATTAGGTCGTTTTCCAAAATAAAGGCAAGTCTTTCATCAAACTCAGGAGGTACTGACTTATTTCCAATAATTTGACCAATGTCATTGAGATCTGAGAAATAGCCTCTAAAGTTTGTCGGACGGATGTTACGTTGTGAAACAAGATTACCGCTTGGGTCAAATTCCATAATGAAAGTGCCACTAAATTCCGAATCCACCACTATCTGTCCACTATTGTTAATATCAAGACCGATGCTTTCTCCACCGGAAAACAGAGAGCCAATATCTATAATTGTTTGATTTTGCCAGAGAACAGCATTGTCCCCATTGACCCATTCTGTAACACCAACCACTTGACCAGCATCATTGATGCTATGAGGCCAACTTCCCCTATGACCAGGGAGAGTACCAAGGTCTTCCATTGAACCATTTTCCCACAAAAAGGCTCTACCGTCTGCACGACCAACCACTTGCCCAAGATTGTTGATGTCTGTGGCAAAGGATGATCGACTGTCGGGACTAAGCTCTGTAATGGAATACAAATAAGCAGCCTTGGCAGCATTTGCATCAATTACTATCCAGCTTAGCGCTACTCCAGTAGCGAAAGCCGCTACTTTCTGATAAATGCTATTCGTACTAAAAAGTGTCATTAGATTTTTCACCTGCCTATCAAGTTTACTTATGCAAGCAATTTACTTGTCCTATAAGTAAAAATACTTCCTTTCAGAGAAGATGACTTTAAAGCTTTGATGAACAGAGATAGAACTATATGAAGGTTTAGTAAAGACAACCGCTAATCTGGCTGTCGGTGAGCTGATTGTAAATCACATAATTGTATTCTTGTCAAGACACAAAGCTTGAAATATTAGGATACTGTTGCATATTCGCATTGCGATCGCACAGGCACCGCCAGCCGCAATCTTAATTTATATCAAAGTCGCGCCCACACCGATGACCCAGGTATTAGGATCAAAATATCCAACGTAATCCCGATAGAGTTACGGTAATATAGCTGATCCGTTCGGACTTATAGCATCCATGGTTGTATCTCAGAATCCCTCCGTACAGAAAACGTCTAAACTTGAAGGTATAAAAGAACGCAGTAACTGCTTACGCGAACCCGTAGCCAGCGAGTTGCTGGAAGACACCACCCACTTCAGTGGTGATGCCGTACAAATTCTTAAATTTCACGGGTCTTACCAGCAAGATAACCGTGATAACCGGATTAAAGGGCAAGAAAAAGACTATCAGTTCATGCTGCGAACCCGTTCTCCCGGCGGGTTTATCCCCCCCCAACTTTATCTGACGCTGGATCAACTCTCCGATGAATACGGGAACCATACGATGCGAGTCACCACTCGCCAAGGGTTTCAGCTTCACGGTATCCTCAAAAAGAATTTAAAGGCAACCATAGCCGCCATTGTCCGCAATCTCGGTTCAACCCTGGGCGCTTGCGGAGACTTAAATCGCAACGTTATGGCACCTCCCGCCCCGTTCAAGACTCGTCCAGAGTACCAATATGCTTGGGAGTATGCCGATAAAATTGCCGATCTGTTGACCCCTCAGACGGGCGCTTATTATGAAATTTGGCTGGATGGGGAAAAGGCAATTAGCGCCGAAGAAGCCCCAGAGGTGAAAGCGGCGCGTCAGCGTAATGGCAACGGTACGATATTCGCGGATAAAGAAGAACCGATTTACGGGGAACATTATATGCCCCGTAAGTTTAAGTGTAGTGTCACCGTTCCCGGCGATAACTCCGTTGATCTCTACACCCAAGACGTCAGCTTGGTGGTGATGATGAATCAGCAGGGACAACTGGAAGGATTTAATGTTCTCGCGGGTGGCGGTTTAGGACGCACCCATAATAAAGAAGAAACCTTTGCCCGTATGGCTGATCCGATTGGCTATGTGGACAAAGAGGATATCTTCGACTTGATCAAAGCGATTGTGGCAACTCAGCGAGACTATGGCGATCGCGTTAATCGTCGTCATGCCCGGATGAAGTACCTGATCAATGATTGGGGTGTTGATAAGTTCCGCGCCAAGGTGGAAGAGTACTTTGGTAAACCCCTAGCCCCCTACAAACCCCTCCCCGCCTTTAAATACCAAGACTATCTGGGATGGAACGAGCAAGGAGACGGTAAGTTATTTTTAGGCATTTCCATTGAGAATGGGCGAATTAAAGATGAGGGGAACTTCCAGTTAAAGACAGCCCTGCGGGAAATTGTCAAGCAATTTGACCTACCCATGCGGATGACACCCAATCACAATGCCATTCTGTATGAGATTGAAAAGAACCAGCAGCAACCCATCGAACAGATTCTCAACCAACATGGGGTACAAATTACCCCAGAAGGAATCGAACCCCTAGTCCGCTATTCCATGGCTTGTCCCGCCCTACCCACCTGTGGGTTAGCGATTACTGAATCAGAACGGGCAATTCCAGGGATTACGGTGCGGATTCGGACATTGTTGGACAAGCTGGGATTAAAAGATGACCATTTTGTCATCCGGATGACGGGATGTCCCAATGGATGTGCCAGACCTTACATGGCAGAATTAGGATTCGTCGGGAGTGCGCCTGGAAAATATCAAGTGTGGTTAGGTGGTTCACCGGATCAGACGAGGTTAGCACAAGCCTACATCGACAAACTGCCGATTGAAGAACTCGAATCCTTCCTCGAACCCATATTCATGCAATTCAAGCAGCAGCGCGAACTGGGGGAAAGTTTCGGTGATTTTTGCGATCGCGTGGGATTTGATGCGATTCGGGAGTATTCTGCCAATTACGAATTCCCCAAACCCACCAAGAAAACCCGACATCGGATTTCCCTCAACGATGATCTGTACAGCCGTCTCAAAGACGCCGCCGCCAGTCAAGGTAAGCCGATTAGCCATCTGGCTGCTGACGCGATCGAGGCGTTTCTCAATCAGTCATCTTGAATTTAGAGGTAACTGATTAAATGAATTAGGTAGGGGCACGATACTATCGTGCCCTTTATCAAATACCGTACTCTCATTGTGCCTTCACATGGTTGGGTTTCGTACCTGATACGGTTGGCGAATTATTTGTTAACATCCACAACGCTTATTCTGTCGTTGAGCGTGTTACACAATTACACAATAATTCAATTGTTATGCAAAGCAGTATGACATTTAGCACCATTGTTGCATTATTCAGTACAATGGTTGTTCTGGCTTCTATTCCCAGTGTTAGTGTATTAACTGTCTCCACCCGATCCGCTACGTCTGGCTTCATTCATGGTGTTTTCACCACTCTAGGAATAGTAGTCGGTGACATTATCTTCATTCTCATCGCCATTTGGGGTTTATCACTGCTGGCGGCAAAAATGGGAGGCTTATTTTTCCTGATCAAGTACCTGGGTGGCGCTTATCTGATCGGGTTGGGAATAGGGTTATGTCGGGCAAACGTGAATAAAGTGGAGACAGCCGCCGTTATAGAATCTTCTTGGCTGTCTAGTTTTATTGCCGGATTATCTATTACGTTAGCCGATCAAAAAGCAACCTTATTTTATCTGGGGTTTTTCCCAGCGTTCATTGATCTTTCCCAAATCTCTTATCTTGATACTATCATCATTATCGCGATTACTACAGTAGCCGTAGGCGGTGTCAAACTCGGTTATGCATTCATGGCGGATAAAGCGAGATTACTGATCAATTCTAGAACAAGAAAAGGAATAAATATGATTGCAGGCTGTATCATGATTGGTGTGGGAGTGTTTTTGATGATCAAACCTTAATTGACCTTTACAGCAGTTGGCAACCGCGTGAGGTACACCGGAATGTAGGGGCGCAAGGCTTGCGCCCTTATCGATGTACCGCATTAGACGGAACATTGCTATAAGAAATTCGGAAAGCTCATTTTTGTTACTGTACCTCATATATAGCAATCCTAAATAGGTTGTGAAAAATCAAAAAATAGAAAAAAGCATTGAAACTCTTTACCATTGCCCATTGCCCATTGCCCATTCCCGAAAATTATCATATTTTTGGACACGACTCAAATAGGATTGCTATAGTAGCGCGAAGTGCTGTATCGAAAAATTATGTTAGCTTGAACAAGCTGTAATGCATTTAAATTGGGTATTAGTAGCGAGCAAGATGCTCGCACTACAAGGACTCACAATTCTTGACATTATGGTTTAAATGCCGAACAGCGTAACTGTGAATTAATCTCATCCTCCTTAACGTCTCTCCCGAACCACCCATTCCTCAAAGAGTTTTGAACCCATCCTGTATCGCTCATCATCTAACTGGCGAATCACACCCGTTCCCGTTAAAACTTCCAGCGCATCCGCAACTTGTCCAAAACTCAATTGCGCTTGTTCTGCTACTGTCTCAGCCGTTCCCTCTCGCTGCTGAACGAGGGTATGATAAACGGTTTGTTCTACCTGACTAAAACCATAAGAACGTTGATCTTCATCCCACCAAGCGGAAAAATCACGGTCATGTTTTCGTTGTTGATGCAGCATAAAACTCTCAGTCGAACGGGATTTACCCATCTGATAATCATCGAAAATTTCATTAATCAGTTGTTGAGTGAGATAGGGATGATATCCAGCCCAATCTAGAATCGTATTCAATCCCAATTCTGTGAGAGGAACACCTTCATTTTGACTCCGTTGAACAATCAGCGATCGCGTGTCGGATTCGGTTAATGTCCCTAACCATTCTACATCGGCAATATTCAGCAGCGGAGAACCGACTCGTTGCTGATAATCTTTCAAGTCACGATAGCCAGAGAAACAGAATCCTAAAAAGGGGTTGATGGCGGTGTCGGTGTCTTTTAATCCCCGCAGATAACTCCAAGCATCATTTGCCCACTCTTGGCGGACAATAAATTCTGCGCCATCTAAGAGGAAGCAAATGCCTTCAAGGTTTTGCTTTTGCAGGTGTTTAATGATTTTTAATAAATCTTGGCGGAAGTCTTCGTGAATTAAACGCCGTTCTTGATAGGGATTGGTAACATTTAATTTAAATCCAGATATACCAAGTTCACCGCCAGAGAACTGTCTGAGTAAGCGGCGATAGGTTCGTCTCAAGCCTAATCGAGATTCGGCGTTGGGTGATTGGGTTTGCTTTTGGATCAGCGCTTCTTGTAATCGGAGAATTAGCAAATATCGGAAGTTATCTAGACTTTCGGGTTGTTCTTGTTGTAAATTAAAGAGAACAGGAAAAGCACGGCTATTGTGATTGAAAAGCGTCCATTGAATAGCATTCAACGTGCTAGTTTTACCCAAGCGGCGTCCACCGAGAATGATTCTCACTTGAAAAGGCGATCGCATGACATTGGCGAGGAGTTTCTGGCGTCCGAAAAAGGAGTCGGGTTTCGAGATGGCGAGTCTAAAGTTATCGAAGGGGCGATTGGTCATTGATAATTGATAATTGACAATTGATAATTGATAATTGATAATTGATAATTGTCAGCTAAAACGACAACATACCCATCATAAACCTCCTGCCTTCTGCCTTCTGCCTTCTGCCTCCTGCTATAGCTGCCATTGTTCAATTTCTTCGGGTTTCATTTGCATCCGTAGCCAGCGGGATAGCAGGGGAACCTGTAACTGATAGTAATCCTTGTGTGCGATCGCGTCTCGATGGATTAATCCTACGGCTTCTAGCCAGAGTAGGGCGTCTAGACATTGGCTTTCGGTGAATTCGGGGTTGAGTCGAGTGAACAAGGCTTCCTCGGTTATCTGTGGCTGAGTCTCTTGGTTACAGGTGAGGAGTTGCAGCAGCGCGATCGCACAGGTAAAATTACGCTTATCTAAGTCTGCCCAAATATTTTGGCTACAGTAGTCTTTGAGTACACCTGAATAGGTAAAGGGTTTATTCAGATAGCGTTGAGCAGCGGATAGGTTAATTTCGCCCTTATTTTCTGGGGCGACTTTTTTACAGAGTAAACTTGCCAATTGTCTGGCAATAAAGGGATGTCCGCCACTTTCTCGATGGATGGCGATTTGAGTCGCTTGATCAAAGGTGACGCCCATTAGTTCACCGATATCGGTTAACATTCGGGTTGTCTCTGACTGGGAAAAGGGAGAGAGAAAGTATTCTTTAAAAAAGCTAAACACTGGATTGGTGGGGACATCCAGTTGTTGCCATTGATTAATCCGATTACAGTCCGCATGAACATCAGCCACCAGTAAGGAGAGTTGGCGCTGTTCCTGACTTAATACCCGCAGTACGCCAAAACAAGCGTTGAATTCTTCGGTGCGTTCTTTGGCGTCAGTTTTTGTGGGAATAATCCGTTCAATTTCATCTAAGAAGCAGAGAATCGGGAGGTGATATCCGGCGGCTTGGAGTAAGGGAGATAAAGTATTAATGTGCTGGGTGAATTCAGAGATTAAATCTGGCGCAGGGCTATCTTGGGAAAAGGGTTTAAAGTTTGTAGTCAGCGCTTTAGCGTTTGTAGTCAGCGCTTTAGCGCTTTTGGCACTAAAGTGCCTACTACGAACCCAGCTTAAGTCAGCACCCTTTGATTGAGGATGGTGTTCATTGACTAACTTGATCAGTTGTTGCAAGACTTGATTAAATAATTCAGCCCCATAACGCTGTTTTCCGCCATAGCGTTGCAGGTCAATATGAACCACGGGATGCTGGCGCATGGCAAAACTTAATTGTAGGAGAATGGAGGTTTTGCCAGATTTGCGTAAGCCAAAGAGTCCAATCCCTTGGTTACGACGCAGTTCTTCTTCCAGACGATTGAGAAGTTCGACACGACCAAAAAACGAGAGAGTATCGCCAATAGCATTCCGATCATCAAACAAGTCAGCACCGGGTAAATAGCGGTCTGTATATTGGGCTAAAAGTCCCGAAGCTGTGCTACCATCTAATAATGCCTGTTCAATCGCGGCAAAAGGAATCGGAATCAGGATAAAATGGTCACGCAGCCTAACTTCTGCCATCCGCATTCGGAAAAGGGTATCTGGTGGTTCTCGATACAATAGAATACCTGCTTTGTGTTGAGAATTGCTCGTTAATTGGCTGGATTGTTTGACTAACTCAGTTACGTCTTCGTCAACAGGTTGGTCAAGGGTTAGCATGATTGGTAAAGGCGTATAGGATTTTAGTCTACCTGGAATCGAAGTAAGTTTGAGACTATGTTTCCCTTGACGGCTGGTGGTTGCGCCTGCGTGTTGGAAGAATTGCTGGACTTGTGAGCGAAATTGGTCTAGTCTTTCTTTCTGTTCTCTCGACTGAACAAGGACTCGACTGAACCGCAAGATTAAGTCAGGGCGACGCCAAACAATTATACCACCGATGATTGATAGTGAGGCGAGAGTGATAAAGATTAATTGAAGGAATTGAGAGAAGACGCGATCGCGCCGTTCAGCGTTCAGAATAGTTAGAGAGTCTCGTATCGTCTCAATGTCTTCCTGTTTAAAGCCTGATTGAATTGGATTGATGCTATCCTCAATCATTTGGGAAGAAATAATAGTATTTTGAGCTTGTTCTAAATTAGAGATAGCCTGCACTAAATCAGACATCGATAGACGCTCTGCCTTATTCTGGCGATGTTCAGCAATTTTAGCGATAGCCGAAGCCGCATTAGTGCGAATGAGTTCAGGCTGACTCTGTAAGGCTTCAGTCAGACTAGGAAAAGCCAGCGAACCCATTTGACTTAGAGCAAAAGTCGCACTATATCTAGCCGATACGTTCTCATGTTTAAGGGTTTCGATTAAGCTGGGAATAGCAGGTGAACCAATCTTGATTAAGGCAAAGGTTGCTCTGAGGCGAACCACTTCATCTTGTTCTGTTTTTAGGGCGGTAATTAACGCTGAAATAGCCGTTTCTGAACGAATTTCTCCCAAAGCCGAAGCCGCTTGACTGCGCTTGCGCCAATCGTCATCATTTTTTAATTGTTCTATATAGGAGGACGTTTCTTTATCAACAGATTCTTGTCCCCATCCCTGACTCACACTCAGCAGAGAGAATGAAAGGCTGATACAGCCAATTATAAGTAAGGTATAACAATTTCCTTTAGCTTGTGTAAGCATAGCTTGGGTTGGATGGTAGGTTCGTAGTGAGCGCTTTAGCGCTCTTTCTGGCACTAAAGTGCCGACTACATACAAATTAGGTTAACATTAAATACTTTGTTCTAATAATTAGGAATTTGCTCAGTGCTATAGGTAAGAGGAAGTGCATTTTGATTTTCTATTCTTTCGGTTAACCATTCAGGTTGCTCACTTAGGGAAATTGACATTGTACCATCAGGAGACACCTGATAAACCCATTCAAGCCCAGGACAAATCTCAGACTCCATATTCGGGACTGACGGGGACCATTTTCCAGCTTTGGCAGCTAGTGCTTTGACCTGCAATATTTTTTGAGTTAATTCTAAGTCAAGCATATAATGGGTTGCTTTACGAGGTTGATTGAACCAGGCTGGTACTATTGTCTGACCAGGAATATTCCACCAGGCTGGGGTTGTATCAATTGTTGCTGATTCGGCTGAATCCGACAAACATATATTCTGTTGCTTAGATTCTGCCAGACGTTTTATTTGTATATTATACGTATCAATTGCAGAAAAGCGAAGATAAGGTTTGAAAATAGGAAATTGGAGTAGTAAAGCCAATAATAAATCTTCCGGACTAAACACCTCTTCAGTTGAATATACAAGAGGTAAATATAAATGTGAACTTCGCATAAAGTTGAATTCAAATAAAAATTCTGTTTCTAGAGAAGTTAACAGTGATTGATGGTAGTCATGTTCTAGCAAGCGCTGTTGCCACTCTACGGGAAGATCTTCAAGCTTTCTGATTACACCTGTATTATATCTGCCCATAATTAAGACAACCAATTGACTAATCAGATAATAGTCGTTACGAAGTGACTGATTGAGTCTCCAGGATACCTCTAGCATTTCTTCGGCTTGTTTAACTTGACCACGGCTATTTTTTTCTAAGACATCCAGTAAAATCACGTTTTGGAAATTAACCAAATTCAAATAACTAGGCAAAGGAAATGAATAATCCCCCTCCACGATTGGAGTTATATCTCTCTCCCACTGTGGAACTTCATTATTTAAGATATGCTGACGAATTGCTTCTATATCTTTCGCATTATCTACTAAGTATTTCCTTAAGTTTTCAGGTATTGGATCAACGTCATCATTAGGTTTGCTGATTTGATCATTCAAATAATCTCCTAGTTCTTCTCGAATTTCCTCAAAAGCTTGTCGGTTACTTTCAGAGACAGCAAAATCTGGATGAGACAGGGTATAGGTGTCGATAGGAAACTCAGGTGTACTACCACCAGACATTCCCAATTTTGCCATCAAAGCTCGCAACTTCAACGCCGAATCATTTGGTTCAGTATCCGGAAACCGTTGAACAAATTCATCTAAATCTTGTTCAATTTCCTTTTCCTGTTGAGCAGCGAGGAAATTACCGCCAATCATCCAAATCGCTAATAATCCAATTACACTCGGTACGAACCAGCGAAGTGACTTGAGGAGAAAAATTAAACTAGGAACTGACCACTGTCTTAATTTAGCCGATGATATACCCATAACTCTAAACAGCCCTTGTTCTATACTTTTGGTTCCCGGAATAGGAGTAAATAAAATTTTAACTATTTTTTCTCGCATGGTTTTATTTCTCTGTGCATCTGTAATTCATTTCTCAAGCTAAATCGCTGCGGATAACTTGTCACCAATAATACCTACAGGATTTACACATCTACACCACGTATCGTGGTAAAGGTGCGTTACGCTACGCTAACACACGATGGCGGACTGACACAGCTAAAATTGTGGAATAGATTTGACATTTAAACTGGGCGCAAGGATGGTGCCCCTACAATTCTAATCCACCAAATAAGGTGTGCCACGACACTACACATAGAACACATAGAGGCTTTGCGTAAGTCCTAACCTAATAATATTTATTTTAAGTCATGGCTAATGCATTAAACTGCTTTTTTGTCAAATTTGTCCCTTTTCGAGTCTTTAAAATTGGGTAATGTAATATATTTGTATTGTTTAATTTTTTTTCGATACTAGAGAGGAAAAATTACGCATTTTCAAGGCATTTAAGCAATTTATGTAAAAAAATGGCTACAAAAAACACCCAATACAGCATTACTGTAACAACATACTACATACTCAAACCCAGGTCAACTCAGGATTTGCCAGTGACTTTTTCTACCCGCCCTAAACCCGATTGACTTGAGAATATTAAAACTAAAACCTAAAATTGAAAAGTTTTCCTTATTCAACCAGGCTTAATCAGCACCAACCTTGACTGAAAGCCAAGACAGCGTAACCACAAGCTAAGTTATCAGGGGTTGGTGGAATAAGTAGGTGGACACAATTAAAGTTAACGGTTGAGATTAGGGAACAGTTTCCGCGTCCGGATTTTCGACGACAGGTGGTGAGGGTTCAACCGTTGAGGAGGGTTCGATATCCGGTTGGGGTGGCGTTGGGTTAGTTTTCATCGTCACGTTTCCTTAATGTCGCTTGCGATCGCAGGATTCGGCGTTAGCCGTTTATGATCGAATAGGATAGATCGACTTATAACACTACGCACTAAGGTTAGGACGTAAAATGAAAATTCAAATCGCTCAATCCCTTGTTAGGTAAGCTTTTGTCTTCACTATTGCCTATTGCCTATTGCCTATTCCCTCTCCCCACCACAAGACTTCCTGAAGCAAACCCTAAGTATGATTGACTTTACAGTTTGGGATCAACTCCTACGCCAATACGTTGATAAAAATGGTCGCGTCAATTATCAGGATTGGTCACAGCAGTCATCCCAAACCCTGATGAATTGGCTATGGACTGTAGAACAACTCGATCCCAAATCTCTCTCCAATCCCGATGAACAATTAGCGCTATGGATTAACCTCTACAATGCCTCTGTTATCGCTTCCATTTTGGCACGCTACCCGATCAACTCCATCCTCCCCCGGATTTTCGGTATCCCTAACTGGTTAGCCTTTCTCTGGTTCTTCAGCCATCCTTTGCCACCCAATCGCCGTTACAGCCTCAACCAAATCGAACATAAAATCCTGCGCCGCGACTTCAACGAACCCCGCATTCATTTTGCCTTGGTTTGTGCAGCAATTGGCTGTCCTTTGCTGCGTACTGGTGCGTATTGGGCAGAATCAGTACGCAGCCAATTAGAGGAAGACGCCAGCCGCTTTATTAATAATCCTGATAAAGTTCGATACGAACCATCGAATCAAACCCTTTACTGTAGTCGCATCTTCAAATGGTACGGGGATGACTTTCTCAAAGTCGCTGACTCCATCCCCGATTATATCCGCACTTACCTGAACACTGAGAGTGCGATCGCGTCTGATACTCCCATTATTTACCTGGACTACGACTGGACACTTAATGATCAGCGAATATCCTCATAAAATTTTTTCAGATAAGCTGCAGGCATACCCAACCCCCACAAGACACCCACATAAACATAAATCGCTGTCGCTTTCAGTGATCCCCAACGTGCCACGCGGCGATCAGAACTCTGAACCACCCGATTCACCAAGCGAATTCGTCCCCGCCTGACCAACTTCAGACACAAATCCGCCTCTTCCATAATTGGTAACGTGCAATCAAACCCACCACAGTCCCAGAAATCGAAGCGGCGAACAAACATCACTTGATCCCCAAACAGCAAGCGCAATCCTCGACCAAATAAATGAGGTCGAAACAGTAGAGGCGCGTAATAGGTTTTCAGATAATTATGCAACGAGATTCCCCAGCGCGTTGTTCGTGAACCCATCATCAGGGAGATAAATCCGCCACAGACAACCGTTGGATCAGTTAAAGTCTGTTGGATGAGTGATATTAAATCATCCGGCACTAATGTGTCAGCATGAAGAAAACAGAGAACCTCTCCCTTTGCCTGCTGTGCGCCTTGGTTCATCTGGATTGAACGTCCAGCGTCCTTTGAGAGGATAACCTGTACTCCGGCGGATGACGCGATCGCGACGGTCTCGTCTTCACTTCCACCATCCACCACAATCACCTCTAAAGCAGGAGGCGTCAACACATTGAGATGGCGCAAGGTGCGTTCTAAACAACTTGCCTCATTTAGGGTGGGAATGATAATGGATACAGAAGATGACATGATTGATCGATAGTGTTGGTCTAAGTAGTCGGAAAAACTGTTGTAATGCGAGCATCTTGCTCGCTACTCATTCCCAATTTAAATGTGTGACCGCTTACTTAGAGCTTTCAAAATAGGATAAATATATAGATTTTGCCTTTAAATGATGAAAAATCAACCCCGAAAACGAAATGATTTAGAGTTTTATGACCGCATGGCTGACCGATGGTGGCAGCCAGATGAAAAAATATATACCCTTTCTTATCTCAATTCACCTCGATTTACTTATTTTGATTCTTATGTTAAAGACTGGCAAGGCTTGAACGTTTTAGACGTTGGCTGTGGCGGGGGATATTCTTGTGAGTTTATGGCGGTAAAAGGGGCAATTGTCAGCGGAATTGACCGCTCTTATCCATGCATTACCAGCGCTCGAAACCATGCAGCAACTCAGGGCTGGGAAATTGACTACAGAGTTGGGCAAGCTGAAGCTTTACCTTGGCAAAATGATACCTTTGATGCTGTCATTTGTGTGGATGTCTTAGAACATGTTGTCGATTGGCAAAAGACAGTGGCAGAAATTTATCGAGTTTTGCGACCGCAGGGATACTTCTTTTTTGATACCATTAATCGAAACTTTAAGTCAAAACTAATATTTATAACAGTCTTGGAAGATATTTTAGAAGAAATACCCCGTGGCGTTCATGATTGGCACAAGTTCATTCAACCCCAAGAATTAAGTGATTTTTTAGCTAAAGTAGGTTTTGATGATATAGATATTAAAGGATTTGACTTGTTTGGCGTTTCCTTGTATCAAAACATTCGTGCCTATATCCACTACAAAAATACTGGAGGATTTCAAGCTAAGATTAGTGATGATACATCTCTGATGTATATTGGCAAAGCCGTGAAGCCGGGATAGGATAAAAATGAATGCACTTATTGAACGAATACAGGATAATTTAGGGGTTGAAATCACGATAAAACTGTTCCCTGTTCCCTTCCTTAAACACAATACTTATTCAGCAACTTCTATTTAGTGGATGAGTTATCGCCGGATAAGCTGACCATTCCCATATCGAACCAGGATAGTTTTTCACACAGGTATACCCTAACTCAGTTAGCACCGCAACAATAAAAGCAGAGCGCACACCCCCTGTACAATAGGTAGCAATGGGAGTCTCGCGATCGCATCCCCGTTGATGTAACCGAGTCATAATTTCCTCTGGGGGAAGTAAGTACCCTTTTTTATCCATCAAATCCCGGAAATGGAAATGCACAGCACCAGGAATATGTCCACCCCGTTTTTCACAGTAGGGGGTAGCGCCAGCAAATTCTTTCGGTGAACGGCTATCAAGGACAAAATACGCTTGGGTTGTCAAATTGTCTTGCAGTTGATGGCGCTGAATCGTCCATAAGGGTGTAGGGTTTACCACAAAGTCTCCAGGTGCTGGACGAGTCAATCCCCAAACCGTGGGAACTCCTATTTTAACTAGCGCCGCCTGTCCGCCATTGACGAAAGCTGCTTGCGGGTGTCCCAGAGTCCGCAACATCCACACCACTCGCCCCTCTTCGCCAAAGTTATTCGGGGGATTGCCAATCACGATAACAGGTTTACGGTTACAGATACCTAACCGCCGCAGTTTTTCTTCGAGTATCTTTGAGTCTTTGAGCAGTTTTCCGTTCGGGGGTAACAGTTGCTCTAAGAATTGCCACCATCCCAACCAAACCGCACCAGGAACATGACTGAAAAACCAGGACATCGGCTGGCGAACATCTAGCACAGTTGCAACGTTTTGTTCAATGAGTTCCTTGGCTTCGGCTGCATTGACGACCCAGCGATGTTGGAGTTGGATCATGATTGGGTTGGTTTTGGGAAGATGGGGTAGGTTTTGTTGTTCATTTATCGGTGAGGAGGGCGGGTTTTGTTGTTCATTTATTGGTGAGGAGGGCGGGTTTTGTTGTTCATTTATTGGTGAATAGCAGAATTTAGTCCCTAAACCCGCCCCTACAATTGTCCCTAAACCTAATGGCACTGACTTAAGCCTTTTGGAATCGCCGAAACCCTTGATATACCGTAGGGTGGGCACTGCCCACCAGCATACCAGTCAGTACCATTCCACCTAAATCCGTCCCTACAGTGGCTAAAGAAAACCCAGACAATTGACTTTTCAAATCTCCAGAATAGAATGGTGGTCGGTTGTATGAATCAACCCGAAGTAAGATTCCCACTCAGGAGACCCATACTATGCTCGTCGATCTATTGAGCCGCAAGCAAACCCACTTCGTCTTGTGGCGTCCGGGTATATCCCAACCACCGCCCAGCGTTTACATTGCCAAACCTTCAGCTAAGGCTTCAGATCGATTCGAGAAAGTTGGGGAATACCCCCTCAGCCAATCTCCAGAGTTTCCGGAGTTGTGGGAAATCTCGGCTCAAGCCTGTGGTCTGACAGACGGACAAGTCTACCTGTACTGGTTTAAAATCCGCAACACGGAACCCTATAACCCAGACAATATTAACAAAGTTCTCTATTGCACCGATCCAACCGCCACAACTGTAGACCGACGGATAATCGCCCCCATTCCTGACGAGGACGGCGGTATTGCCAGTCATGATCCGGCTAGTGTTATTTTGTATCAGAATGGCTCATTAATACCCTGTGATCCGGGGGGACAAACGGTGAATTGGGAAGGAGAACCCCCATTAGACACCCTACCCCCAAACAATCAACTGGTTATCTATGAATTACCAACCCGTTGGACTCAAGGAAAAACAGAGGAGAATCGAGAGGTAGGAATCGGTACGTTTCAGGATGTGCTGTCTTTGTTGCAACCCCAAGCCACATCTCCTAATTTTTGCCATGTTGACACATTAACAGAAGGGAAAGCCTATCTAAGGGAACTAGGAATCAATGCCTTAGAATTATTGCCCCCAGCCGATAGTGATGACAAGCTGGAATGGGGCTATGGTACGGCTAACTTTTTTGCGGCTGATTTTGATTTAGGACATCCAGAAGGTCAAGATGCGCCAACTGCATCCACGGATTTAGCCAATTTAATTAAAGTTTGTCACCAATTGGGGATGCGTTTCTTTGTTGATATGGTGATGGCGTTTTCCCGAAATAATCCGTATCAAAACATCAACTTTCTGGATTTTTATGTTCAATGGCGACCAGCAGGTGATCCCCAACGTGATCCTGAACAAGCGGGTCGTGATGGCTTTGGCGGTGATTTATTTAAGTACAACTATTGGAACGAAGGCTATCATCCAATTCTGGGCAAAAAATCCTGGTTTGTGCCAGCCCGTGAATATATGAAAGCGTATATGGCTCATTGGCTGAACTACTATCGGGTGGATGGTTTGCGACTGGATAGCGTTAATAATGTCGGTAACTATGACTTTTTGCAGCAATTCCGAGAGTTAGCCCGCACCATTTGGGAAAAACGGGGCGGTTCAACTAAGCACTTTTTGGTTATTGGTGAAGAATTAAGTGTTCCCTTAGCCTTAATCCATCAAAATCGCTTAGATGGACTCTGGAACGAAAAGTTTAAGCAGATTCTGCGACAGGTCATTTTAGGCAAGAATGCGTTTAATGACTCTAGCTTTGAATGGAGTGTTCGCAAACTGATTGATTGTCGTTTCCTCGGATTTACTGATAGCGCTCAAGCCGTGAATTATCTCACATCCCATGATGTAGGCGGTTTGGGGAATGAGCGTTTCTATAACTACCTAATCAATCATGGAATTTACGATACTGAACCCCGAATTAAGCTGGCATTTGCCTGTCTTTTAACTGCCGTTGGTATTCCGATGATTTTGGCAGGGGATGAATTTGGGGATCAGCACGATCTCGATATTACGGATGAACATGCGGAGCATAAACAGGTTGATCCAGTTAACTATAGTCGAGTCCAAGAAGATTGGCGACAACGCATCTTCCAGTATGTAGCCCGGTTAGTTCGCTTCCGCACTTCATCAAAGGCGTTAGCGGTGAATGATAATGAGTTTATTCATGCCGATTTCCATGAAGATAAACGGGTTTTAGTTTGGCGGCGTGGTAAAAAAGCAGATGAATGCGTGATTGTTGTGGCTAATTTCTCTGACTATGGAACACCTGTTGGGTCTGAATATAAAGTCCCGAATTGGTCCCCCACTCCAGCAGGCAAGCAGTGGAAAGAAATCACCCAAGACCGCATTGTTCCTCCGGAATGGGTGGGCAGAGAACCGATTTTTCCCTGGGAAGCAAAAGTTTATGCTCTGATTTAATTTTTTTAAACGGTAACATAAGCTACAACATTATCCCTGATTTAACCTTGTAGAGACGTTCCGGTGGAACGCCTCTTTCTTTTGCGGTGGTTGATCCTATTTTTGTATAAACTGATATAATCTCAAACTATAGCCATTTTCGGTTGCATAGAATACACTCTCAGGCTCAGGATTCATCGTTCATGGCAACTTTACTAGGCAATAAACTCTGTATGTAGTATTTTCCTAGTAAATGTGAAAACCTGACCCCTCCTAAACCCTAGGTGCATATCAACGCCAGTAGTAGCGTGACACACCTTATTTGGTGGATTAGAATTGTAGGGGCGCAAGGCTTGCACCCGATTTAAACGTCAAATCTATTCCACAATTTTAGCTGTGTCAGTCCAGTAGGTTGGGTTTCGTTCCTCAACCTAACTTATCCGATTAGTTGGGATATTACGTGCTTTCCCTGACATGCTTCTCCAAACCCTTCGATTAGCCAGGGTAGGGGTAGCGCTAACCACTCGTATGTCTTTTCCCAAAGACTATCCTGAACAACATTATACCGCCACTTACAACCAATGAATACTCCAGCAGCCAAAAACTTAACCCAACGCTTCAATTTAAAGTTTGACCCTCATACCTATCGCCGCATTATTGGCAAAAAAGAGGTCGTGATTCACTGCCATCATTATAATGCCCGTCTGCAAAATATTATCGAAGGCACTAAACAAATTAACGGCAAAGCGATTCTTGTATCGGCGGCTGAAGAAATATTTTCCGATTATATCCCTAATTTTATTGAACCGGAAGATACCTTAGACGATAAATGGCAAATAGCCGCCAAACTCTATGCTCACTTAGGATATGGATGTTTGGACTTTTCCCAAATTAGTCAAGGCATCGTTACCTCCAGTAGTTCCCACTTTGTCGAAGGATGGAAAGCCGGATTTATTGAATCCAACTGTCCCGTTTGTACGTTTACTGAAGGGTATCTGCAAGGCGTGATTTATGGGATTACTGGAGAATCGGTGTATGTCCGCGAAACAGCTTGTATGAATATGGGAGCAGATACCTGTCAGTTTATCATTGATAAATCCCGAACTCATTCGGTAACCTATCCGCCGCAGCGAAATCTCAACTTTAAGCCTAAACCCACGAGTCAATTTGCTGAATCGAATATTGATCAGGAAAAAATTATTAACGCTCTGGTTGAAATGCCGTTTTATGGGAATGATCAGGGATTAATCCCGGCGTTTAATGTTTATTTAGCGAATACCCCAGCGGAATTTTATAATTTAATCTGTATTCGCTTTGTCGAAGCTATGAAAGAAAAAGGTTTATTCAACACAGCCAAAAACCTGCTTTTATTCGCTGGAGAAGTCTGTGCAGTGAACACCCTTCGAGGTATTATCATTTCAGCCGAATGGTATGACTTAATTGCGCCCATGGTTCAACAAGAATCGGATAATTTATATGGATTAATTGCGGTAACCAATGGTTTGGGTTGGGGCAATTGGCATGTGATCAATTATGAACCGGGCGAAACCTTGCAAATGGAAGCCCTGAATGGATACGAAGCGTTAGGTTATCTAGCCTATAAAGGTGAAGCCAAAGAACCTCAATGTTTTACATTAACGGGTGTCGCAGCGGGAATTATGGCATTGCTGCATGGCGAAGGTACGGTTGAGGAACGGGTAGGAACTTATGCTTCGGAAGAAAGTCATTGTATTTGTTGTCAACAAGCCTCTTGTAAATTTCAGGTTGAATTACTTTAAAATGACTATCAATCATAATACTTTAAATAAACAGGAGCTAATATCGTGAAGGATTGTCCTTTATATGCCGTTTATACAGGAGGAATGCTCATTTTAGATGACGCCCTAACCATATTCAATGTTACTTCTGAGTTTTGTGAACATTTTGCCTGTACTCCGGAGTCGATTGTGGGAAAACCCTTAGACAGCTTGTTTAGTCGCAAAGATAAAAGAGGCAGATTCTTATTCCACAAAAAACTCAGTCAATATAAAAAAGGATTCCTGGACTTAACGATTGTCATTTCAATCAACAAAAACGAATTTATTTCCCGTCTACGACTGGTTAAACGGGACAAAGAATGGCTGGCAATCTTTGAGAATATACTCGCTGAAGATGATGATCTGTTTCGAGAGTTTTATTTGGGGCGAGAACGATGGACAAGTATCGTGCGAAATTCATCAGAGGGTATTGCTATCCTGGATAGTGAGGGACGGTTAGTCGAATTTAATAGTCGCTTCTTGGAAATCATGCAATTCCGCTCTGTTCATGGGGTTTTGCTGAATGAATCTGCTATTTTAAATAAATATCTATTTGATTTATCAGACAATGACCAGTTTAATTTCGCCAGAAAATATTTTGAAAAAGCCAAAACCAGCAAACGTAAATCCTACCAAGAGATTCAGCATTCATCCTATTATCTGCGTTTAGAAATAACCCCGATTTATTTACCCGTCAAAGGATTTTCCGGATGTAGTTTTGTTATCAAGGATATAACCCACCAAAAACAGCTTGAATTCATGGCGCAACAGTTGCAAGAGAAGAATCAGGAATTGGAACGTCAGAAACAAGAGTTGCAAGCTGCTCATCAAGAAATTATTACGCTAAATCAAAAACTTCAACAAGAAAACCTGCGGTTGAGTGCTGAACTTGAGGTGACGAAGAAACTGCAACAAATGATTTTACCCAAACAGGAGGAACTGGATTTAATTGAAGGGTTAGATATTGCGGGATTTATGCAACCCGCCGATGAAGTTGGCGGTGACTACTATGACGTAATTCAACAGGATGGTAATGTCAAAATTAGCATTGGTGATGTAACCGGACATGGGTTAGAAAGTGGAGTGCTGATGTTGATGACTCAAACGGCGGTGCGAACCTTACAAGAAAGTGCTGAAACCAACCCGGTGAGATTTCTGGATATTCTTAACCGTACTATTTATAGTAACATTCAGCGGATTAATCCCTATAGGAATCTCACCCTGGCTGTTTTAGATTATACCAATGGCACATTAGGTGTCAGTGGTCAACATGAAGATATTATCATCGTGCGTACTGGCGGAACCGTGGAACGGATTAATACAACGCATCTAGGTTTTCCTTTAGGATTAGAGGAAGAAATTTCTGAGTTTATCGCGCAGGAAAAAATCCAGTTAAATTCCGGAGATGTGGTAGTCTTATACACAGATGGTGTTACCGAGGCTTATAACTCCCATCGAAAACAATATGGACTAGAGCGATTATGTGAAATTGTTAGTCGTCATTGCCAGAAATCGGCGCAGGAGATTCGACAAGTTGTGATTGACGATGTACAGCAACATATTGGTGAGCAAAAAGTGGCGGATGATATTACGTTAGTGGTACTCAAGCAGAGATAACTATGAATCAGAATCAGATATTGGGAAACTTCAGAGACGATATACTGACCGATTACAAACTGTTTACGCTGGAATTGTATGTTCACGCGATTTCCTGCGCCCGCCGCAAGCAAACTCGGTATTTGTCTGTTGCTTTCATGACGGACTATATTGCCAATCTCTTTCCTACTCGGGAGGACGATATTCAAACCTTTGAACGACAACTGAAAATCAAGAGTGCAGCGACTTATATCACCAATGAGTTATTAGAGAATTGCGTCAAATTTCATGATAATCGGTTGAAACATCCAATAAAAATTAGTAGCTGTTTACAGGACAAAAATCTAATATTAATTGCCACAAATTGCGTTAGTTTAGCAAGCTTGGATAAGCTAGAGGCGTTTGTTAATACACTGCTTACAACCGATGTCGATGAACTTTATTTCCACCAATTAGAAAAAGGTGCTGAAGAGGATAGTGAACAATCTCAGTTGGGTCTTCTCAGCATGATTAATGATTATAATGCTAAGTTGGGCTGGAAAATTGAAGATATTAACCTAAACCCGGAAATTAAAATGGTTACCACAATGGTACAACTAACGACCTAATTAAATTGTCAGAAATAAAATGGAGTAGATCGAATGAACATTGAGACCGAAGACTATACAATATGGTATGAACCAGAAACGGCAACTGTGTACTTCAAGGGTTTATTGCGGGAGAGTTTAATTGCTGATTATAAACCCATTGAGGAATTACTGGATCAGGTTATGGTTCAAGAACTTCCCCTAATTATAATGAACCTACAACAGCTTGAATTTCTGAATAGTTCAGGAATGAGTGTTTTGTCTCGATTTGTGATTCGTGTACGCAAGCAAAAAATTACTCAGCTAAAGGTTCAAGGCTCAAGACAAATGCCCTGGCAGGAAAAGCTTTTAAGTAACTGGCAACGGTTGATGCCTAATTTAAAAGTGGAGTGGGACTAGTGAAGGCAGGAGGCAGGGAGCAAGGTGGAAGGACAGGATAACTGTTTAGATGGACATAATCTGACCGATGTTTTATTGAGTTGACTATGAACTCAATATACCTGAATTTACCTGAAATTGCTCTAAAATTACTTAAATCATTAACCTCAATTTTTCTGAAATAATTGAGTTTAACTAAAGTATAATATTACTAGATTCAAAAGTTAGACTTGTATTGACCAGTTTAATTCAGGATTCAGGCTCGTGGTGTCACAGACGTTCAAAAGTCAAAACTGGAGCCTAAAGTAACCATTAGGACAATCTGGGACATCGCTCAAGAAACCGGGTTTCTTTGGGTGAACGGTTGATAGGGCGTTGTCATCCTCATGAGAAACCCGGTTTCTAGGAATACTGGGGGGACTATAACTAAAATTTATAAGTTTGACCAATAGATTTGGCGGCTGGTTTAATAAAAGATAGAGGGTTGATTTTCCCCTGTATTTTTCTGTGAGCAAAATTTAATTTGGCAAAAACTCCTGGTTGCCACTCAATTGGCTTGAAAAGGACTATCTATGGATTCCTCATACACTCTGTATAAAATAACCGTAGGCTTTGATCATGTTGCCTTTAAACCAGCCATCCTCTGCATCTGGAGTGCGAGTTGGTATCTTACATTCCCAAACTGGCACAATGTCTCTAAGTGAGAGACCCTTAATTGATGCAGCGCTGATGGCGATCGCACAAATCAATCAAGCTGGAGGCGTTTTGGGTGAACCGATTGAGCCGCTTGTGGTTGACGGTGCGTCTGATCCGGCAGAATTTGCCCGCCAAGCCCAACAACTGATTCAATTTGAGGGCGTAACTACCATTTTTGGCTGTTGGACATCGGCTACCCGTAAAGCGGTTAAACCCGTCGTTGAGACGTTGAATGCTCTCCTCTGGTATCCGTTACAGTACGAAGGGTTAGAACAGTCTCCTAACATCTTTTATACGGGCGCTTGTCCCAATCAACAAGTGGAACCCGCCGTCACTTGGTTACTATCTCACAAAGGAAAACGCTTCTATCTACTGGGTTCCGATTATGTGTTTCCCCGCACGGTAAATAAGATCATCACCTGTCAACTCAAGCAACAGGGTGGCGAAGTCGTTGGGGAAGACTATGTGGATTTGGCGGAGACAGATTTTAGTGACGCGATCGCCCGCATCCAGCAAGCGCAGCCGGATGTTGTGTTCAATACCCTGAATGGACAAGGAAATCAATTTTTCTATCGTCAATACCGAGATGCTGGGATAACTGCTGAGGATATTCCGATTCTGGCGGTGAGTGTCGCAGAAGTGGAACTGCAAACGATGCAAGATGCGGCGGTTGGACATTATGCCAGTTGGAGTTATTTCCAGAGTTTAAATACGCCGGAAAATAAGCGGTTTGTGCAGCAATTCCAGGCGCGATATGGCACAAATCGAGTTACGTCTGATCCAATTGAAGCGGCTTATAATCAAGTTTACTTGTGGAAATTAGCCGTCGAATCTGCCCAATCCTTTGCCGTGGATCAGGTGCGGTTAGCCGCATACAATCAACGTTTTGCCGCACCGGGGGGACTAATTCAAATTCAACCCAATCATCATGTTGGCAAATATTCTTATATTGGACAAATTTTACCCGGTGGACAATTTCAGGTACTCCACAGGAGTCAAACACCAATTAAACCGTTTCCTTGGTTAGGAGTTGAAGAACTCGACTTTAATAAATCAGACTTGGTGATTGAAATGTTATCTCAAGTCAGCCAAGGGATTCAAGAAACCTGGCTGTCGGAGCAAAAATCTCGCCAACTTGAAGCCTTGACGCAAAAATTACAGCAAGCCGAACAAGCCTTACGGGAAAGTGCGATCGCGCTGCGGAATCATAACCGAGTCTTAACCCAATTAGCCAAAAGTCCCGCTATCCATCAAGGCGATTTAAACAGCGCTTTCGCGGAAATTACCCAAGCGGGTGTGCAAAGTTTGGGGGTTGAACGCACGGGGATTTGGTTATTTGACCAAACGGGAACGAAGCTGCAATGTCTTGACTTATTTGACAAGAATCATAACCAACACAGCCAAGGAATTGAACTCGCTGTGGCGGACTATCCCACCTATTTTCAGACATTACAACAAGACCAACTGATTGCCGCCGATTATGCCCAAACTGACCCCAGAATGCAAGAATTGGCGGCGTCTTATTTAATTCCCTGTAACATCACCTCGATTCTGGATGTACCGATTCAAATCCGAGGAGAAATCGCCGGAATCGTCTGTTTAGGGAACGTAGGAACAGTTCGCCATTGGACAGCAGAAGACCAAAACTTTGCCCGATCGCTGGCTGATTTAGTCTCCTTGGCAATGGAAGCCCAAGAACGCAAACAAGCTGAGTTAGCTTTAGCGGAAAGCCAAAGGAGTTTGGCAACCTTAATGAGCAATATACCCGGTATTGCTTATCGTTGTCTGAATGACTCCGATTGGACTATGCTTTTTATCAGTGAAGGGTGCTATAACCTCACGGGTTATCCCGTTGAAGCTTTCACACAGCAAAAAATACTTACCTATAATCAACTGATTCACCCTGACGATCAAGAGGCTGTATTTGACCAGGTACAAATTGCCCTAGATCATCACCGTTCTTACCAACTGACTTACCGAATTATTACTGCAACTGGACAATTAAAGTGGGTTTGGGAACAAGGTCAAGGCATTGTTGACCCTGATGGTACATTACTTTATCTAGAAGGTTTAATTACAGACATTACCGCTCAAAAACAAACCGAAAAATCGTTACGTAAAAGTGAAGAACGTTGGCAGTTAGTGCTACACGGTACTAGGGATGGAATCTTTGACTGGAACATGTCTACTGATGAATTATTCACTTCAGCTTACTTGGCACAAATGCTGGGTTACACTGACCCAAACATAATCCACAACTACGAAACGTGGCATCGCCTTGTCCATCCAGAGGATATTGAGCAAACCTTAGCCCGATGGCATAAACATTTAGAACAAAAAACGATTCCCTACAAGTCTGAATACCGGATGCGCTGCCAAGATGGTAGTTATAAATGGATTTTGGCGCGGGCACAAGCACAATGGGATGAAAACGGAAAGCCTGTGCGGACGGTTGGTTCTCACCAGGATATCAGCGATCGCAAACAAGCGGAAGAAGAGGTGAAACTCTTATTAACCCTGTCTCAAGCCATTAATGCGGCGTCTGATTTTGATACGGCTTTAGAGGTAGCCTTACAGAAGTTATGTGAAATCACGGGTTGGATTTATGGCGAAGCTTGGATTCCCTCTACCGATGAGTCAATTTTAATCCCTAGCCGTCGTTGGTATTGTCAACGTCAAGGACTTGATCCGGATTTGCACAAAGCCATTGAAGGTTTTCGAGAGTATAGTAAATTACTCACGTTTTATCCGGGAGAAGAGATTCCGGGACAGGTTTGGTTAACGCAACAGTCTCACTGGATCAGCAATTTGAGTCAGATAGACGATGTTTTGTTGCGATTGGAATCAGCAGTACAGTGTGGTTTAAAAGCAAGCTTTGGCGTACCGATTATTGCCAATGTTAAGCCGGAGCAACCGACAACCCAAGGGAACAGTTGTTTGCTGAGTTCTCCCTCTTCAGTATTAGCAATTCTGGTATTTTTTACCCATACCAATAGTTCTGAGAACAAAGGATTAAGCGATTTGGTGAATGGGGTGGCGGCTCAATTGGGAACGGTGCTGCAACAAAAGAAAGTACAAGCTGAAATGAAAGCGCTATTTGCCGCCATGACTGATAGGGTTACCGTGAGAGATGTGTCGGGACGCTGTTTAAATATTATTCCCACGAAGGCGGCAACTATTTACAAATTACCGGAGGCGATGATCGGCAGAAAACTCGATGAGGATTTGCCACGTCCCCAAGCGGATCTGATTCTCCAGGGGATTCTCCAGGCAATATCGACTCAGGAAACCGTCTCGATTGAATATTCCCTACCCATTGATAGTAAGGAGGTTTGGTTGGCGGAAACGATTTCTCCCCTGTCTACAGAAACGGCTATTTTAGTGGCACGAGATATTAGCGATCGCAAGCAAGCCGAACAAGCCCTTTATTTAGAGAAACAAAAGTCAGAACAGTTATTGCTAAATATTTTGCCTCAACCTATTGCCGATCAGCTCAGAAATAATCAAGGCGTCATTGCCGAACAATTTAGTGATGTGACGATTTTGTTTGCTGATATTGTGGGATTTACACCGCTATCGGCTCGGTTAAACCCGATTGAATTGGTTAATTTACTCAATCAGATTTTTTCCCGGTTTGATCAGTTGGTCGATCAATTAGGATTAGAGAAAATTAAAACCATTGGTGATGCTTATATGGTAGCGGCTGGCTTACCGATTCCCCGATCCGATCATGCCGAGGCGATCGCACAAATGGCATTGGCAATGCAAGCGGCGATGAAACGCTTTCAAGTTGAATTGGGTGAAGATATTAAAATCCGCATTGGGATTAATACAGGTGTTGTCGTGGCTGGGGTGATTGGGACGAAGAAATTTATCTATGATTTATGGGGAGATGCGGTTAATATTGCCTCACGGATGGAATCCTCTGGTGAAAAAGGATGTATTCAAGTCACCGAAGCAACATATCAGCGACTTAAGCATAACTATCAGTTGGAAAAACGAGGAGCGATTAATGTTAGGGGGAGAGGCGAAATGGTGACGTATTGGCTTCTGGATCATCAATAATTGTTTAACTAAACTATAAAATCATATCGCTACTGTTATGACTGAGCATAATTTATCAAAACGGCGTACCGTTGTTTATTGATCGGCAAGATTCAATGTTACTTATTTTTGAGTGATGCGAATATGTCTAGGTTGAACCGTAACCCGCTCTAACCAACTTAGGATGCTAGGAAACCTGCTTAAATCGAAGCCGCCTTCCTCGGCAACATGAGTATAGGCAAACAAGCCAATATCCGCGATCGTGTAGCGATCGCCCACAAAAAATCGATGCTTTTGTAAATGAGTCTCCATCACGGTGAGCGCCGCATAACCTGGTTGGCGTTTTTGGGCGAGAGCCTCCTGATACTCCTCTGCCTTTCCCAAGATGGAAATCCAATATCTAGAGGTGGCGATATAGGGTTCGTGGCTATATTGCTCAAAAAATAACCATTGCAGGACTTTTGCTCGCTGCCAAGAGTTATCGGGTAAAAATGGCGTCCCTTCACTCAGATAAAATAAAATTGCGTTTGATTCTGCCAAAAATTTATCCGGTTCAACTTCTAAAACAGGAACTCGTCCATTGAGATTTTTGGGCATAAATTCAGGGGTTCGACTTTCTCCTTGTAATATATTCACCTCTACCCGCTCAAACGGAATTCCTAGTTGAGTCATTAACAAACGTACCTTGTAGCAATTCCCAGATCGTAAAAAATCATATAGTTTCATCTTTTAAGTTTTGTAAATGATGATATTGCTATCGAGTAAGTAGTCGGACAAAAAAACGGTACTGTATTAACTTTTGTAAATTACCCTCAAACCCTTGCTGTTCCCTGTTCCCTAATCTCAACCGTTAACTTTCATGAAAGTCCACCTACTTAGAGATGTTATTTAACCTTTGTTAGGGTAAAAACGTTTTTGAACTATAAAACTGTTCGCCATGAACATTCTATGGCATAATGAATAAAACTTTCAAGAAGTAGATTTAAGAGTTGTTAAATCATATTGAATCGTGGCGGGATTCATGTAAGATATTTCTTTTCAAGAATTGTAACCTCGATAACTGAAATGACAACGACAAAAGCCTTGCAATTTATGCGGAGAACCGCAGAAGATCAAAACTTACAGCAACACCTAGGGGCATTGCTAGGCGTTGGCGATGGGGATATCAGTAGTCAAATGGAACTCGATGTCCAAGAAGCCGAAGCCTTAACCGGCGATCGCGCCCCATTAGTGGTCAAGCTTGCCGCCCAGCAGGGGTTTGATTTTTCCGTTGACGATTTAAGAACAGTCGTTGATGCGTTTGGGCGGTATCAGTTAGGAGAACTGTCTGAAGCAGAGTTTGCCCAACGCATTGGATTATCCAACCTGGATCAAGGAACAAAAGAGAGTATTCCCTCGATTAAAAAGACATTAGAATTTGTCTATCGGGGGACTCGCTATCAACGAATTAATGGGAAACTCGTCCCGGTGATCCAGCCTACTAATTCTACGCCCAGTGTGCTGCAATTTATGCACCACTGTTCCTCAAGTACTACAATTTATGCAGAAAACGGCTGACGATAAACAACTTCAACAACAACTAGGAGCATTACTTGGTGTAGGTGATGGGGATATTAGTAGTTATGCCGAACTCGACGCCGCAGAAGCGCAAGCCCTCACCGATCGCGCCCCGCTGGTAGTGGAGTTTGCGGCTAAACAGGGTTTGGAGTTTTCCCAGGACGATTTACTTCGGGTTGTTGATGCTTTTGCGCGGTATCAGTCCGGTGAATTGTCTGAGAAGGAGTTCTCTAAAATTATCGGTTTTTCCAGTCAAGGCACCAAAGAAAGTTTTCCAGCACTCAAAAAGCTAGTTAATTTTATCGCTGGTGGTGCGGGTTCCCGTAAGTAAACTGAAAAGGTTCTACTCTAGTTTCCCCTCTCCTCAGCTTGGGAGAGGGGCTGACTTAAAATTTTCGTTTGGGAATCGCCGATCTGATGCCACCTTTTTTACCCTGAACATCTCCCTGGTAACGAGGGATAACATGAATACTGGTGTGCATCATTTTTTGTCCGGCTTCTCGATTCACATTGAATCCCACATTAAACCCATCGGGATGAAATTGCTTGGTTAAAAACTCTTGGACTTTGTTAACCATAAACCAGCAAGCCGATTGTTCTTTAAAGTCCAAATCAAAATAATTGGCAACATGACGTTTTGGAATCACCAGAACATGACCTTTGCTGGCGGGATAGCCATCAAACATGGCATACGCCGTTGCTGATTCGGTTAAGACTCGCAGACTTCTGCGAGGGTTACAGAAAAGACACTTATTTTCCGAATGCCGTTGATAGTTATAATGAACGTATTCGTAAATTTCGCAATACTCGTCTAGGTGAATGGATTGGAAGGGAAGTTTGACGATACACTGATAGGTGGGCTTTTTATGAATATAATGTTCGCGAAATCCTTCTTTTTTCAGATCCCGCCTTACCGCATAATAGGCTTTTCCACCTGGTTTTAACAACTGTGAAACGTTCATAAGCACAGTCGCCTGTTCTTCAGCAAAGAGAACATTTAACACATAAAAGCATAGGATAGTATCAAATTTCACAGTAGGGTATTCGGGGAAATAGCAAGGGTCATAGCCGATGATATCAAAGCCTTTTTGCCGCAGAAGTTTGACATCATTGCCCAAGCCACAACCAAAGTCTAGAATTTTACCCTGAAGCCGATTTTGATCAACAAGAAGTTGTCCGGGAAAGGAGAGATAAACTCTGTCTTTAGCGGTGAGATGACTGAATTTATTGGCTTGCTTTTTCATCGGACAGGAATAGAGTTTGTAGTAAGCGCTTTAGCGCTTCTGGCATGCTTCGTGCCTACTACGAACCTAGCTTAAGTCAGCGACATTCGTATTAGGTTGGGTTTCGACTTTGCTCAACCCAACCTCAAACGGTAAAATAAGCGGATTAGCGATTAATCGATGATCGCATTCACCAAAACTTCGGATAGTGTCATATCCGCCATATCGTCTAGAGTTGCAGTATCCGCAATATCAAACTTAGCACCTGCTTCTTGCAGTTCATCATCCAGAATATTGAGGAATCGCCATCTCTAATTCTTCATCAAGGGAACAGACTGTAGGGTGGGCATCGCCCACCAGTTTTGTCAGTTCCATGGGTTTTAGGGGTGAAGGTGATCAAACCCGCCCCGCTTAACGTTTAATCCTGAATCGCATTCAACAAGATTTCAGGTAACGTCATATCTGCCATATCATCTAAAGTAACAGTGTCAACGATATCAAATTTGGCACCCGCCCCTTGCAACTCATCATCGAGAATCTTAAGAAATCGCGTGGCGGTGGGATCGTTACCCACTTGAATCAGGGAAATTGCCAATTCTTCATCTCTATCCATGTGGCGCGATGCTTCCACAATCACTCGCATCACGGCTTTGCGATCATCGGGTTCCCCATCTGTGATGACTAAAATGGTTTCGCCTTGGGGTTTGGTTTGTCCGGCTGATTTGCGCTGAAAGTAGCTATTGAGTGCATCCTGAAGTACACTAGCCAAGTCAGTCCGCCCCATGGGATCATTTTCGAGGAAGATTTGTCCCACTTTGTCTGAGGTAACGTTATCGTAGCGTTTAAACCGACTGGAAAAAAGGTAAACGGTGATACCATCGGGGTCAAACTGTTCACATTTTCGGGCGAGGGCGAGAGTTGATTCTTGGGCGGTATACCAACGGGTTTGTCCACCCGGTTGGTCAGGCGTTGACATACTGCCACTTTTGTCGATGATTAGAGTATAGTCGCGGTTTTCCATAATTGAATCTGCCATAACACTGATTTCACGGATTTATTAGAGAGATTAGGGTAGGGGTTTGGGATTTTGGGTCACACTGATTTCACGGATTTATTAGAGAGATTAGGGTGGGGATGTCCGATGTTGGTTGCACGGATGACATGCTCGGTGTTGGTAGTCAATGACTGACCTGTTGATTACTTTTTAGTTTACCTGTGTGAGTATCTGAGGTTATACACCTTTTGGTTGAATGTCACCGACTGAAGGGTGGTGGGCAATGCCCACCCTACTGGCGTGACACACCTTATTTGGTGGATTAGAATTGTAGGGGCACCATCCTTGCGCCCGGTTTAAACGTCAAATCTATTCCACAATTTTAGCTGTGTCAGTCCACTACAACCTATCCCACTACTTTAGTTGTGTCCGATGACTTAGAGGAGATGAGGGCGGGTTTAGTCATATCCGGGTAGACGAACAAGGATAATCATAAAACCCGCCCCTACCCATTAAAATTATCCTACAATCCCGACTGGGATCATTAAGGATTACTTCCAACCTGCCCGATCCATTAGCTTAACCGCTTCTGGGTTCTTTTGCCCATAACTGACGACATCTAACTCTGATTCTTGGAAGTCGCCAAAGTCAGCCACAACGGAGTTGGGTTCCATATCTGTCACGACAGGATACTCATTCGCTTGATTGGCAAAGATTTCTTGGGCTTCTGGCGTTACTAGGTACTCTAGAAACTTAACCGCATTTTCTTGGTTCGGCGCATCGGTAACCACACCGCCGCCACTGATGTTGACGTGAGTCCCATTGGCGTTTTGATTGGGGAAAAATACGCCCACTTTTTCGGCTACGTCTTGATCTTCTGCCGCATCGGATTTTTTGAGACGGGCTACATAATAATGATTGACGATCGCGACATCACATTGACCGGCGGCTACGGCTTTAATTTGCGCGGTGTCATTGCCTTCGGGGGGACGGGCAAAGTTATCTACTAAGCCTTTGACCCAGTTTTCTGTCTCTTCCATCCCTTTGCCTTCTATCTTAGAGGCGACTAAGGATTGGTTGTAGATATTTTCGGAACTGCGGATGCACACTCGTCCTTTCCATTCGGGTTCGGCTAAGGCTTCATAAGTGGAGAGTTCCTCTGGCTGCACATTCTCTTTGTTATAGACAATGATTCGCGCCCGTTTGGATAACCCAAACCATTCTCCTTGGGGATCACGGAGATTGGCGGGAATGGCTGATTCTAAGGTTTCTGAGGAAATGGGTTGTAACAAGCCTTCCTCTTGCGCCCGCCACAGGCGTCCCACGTCAACGGTAATTAATACGTCTGCTGGACTGTTTTCGCCTTCACTCTTGATCCGTTCGATCAACTCATCCGCATCCCCTTCAATCAGGTTTACTTCGATTCCCGTTTCTTCGGTGAAGTTCTCGTAGAGGACATCATCGGTGTCATAATGGCGGGCGGAGTAGAGGTTAATTTCCCCCGCATCGGCTGTGTTATCCGCCGCGCCATCTGTGCTTACAGTATCGGCGGGTTCGTTGGGACTCGAACAGCCAGCAACGACTAATAGAGCGAGTCCAGAGCAGAGTCCGATTATACTACGTCTAGTAATTTTCATTAGCGACCAGTCTTGTTGTGATTTGGGTTGAGTTCCAGTGAGCCGCGATCGCTGTCCTTTGTGACCCGTTGCCAGATCGCTAAATATCTGAGCCTATTTTGGATTAGGCGACTTGATTTGCCCAGGGTTCACCTCGGTTGACCGGGCTGCACTGGAGTAGACAGATGATTATTGTACCTGCTTAATGCAATTTATTCTTAATTGAGTTCTAATTAGGGGCTATTGAATAAATCTTGTGGTGGGGAGAGGCAACAGGGAACAGGCAACAGGCAACAGTTTCAACCCCCTGTTGAGTGCTTTTTCACCCAATTTTATTGTCCTAACCTCAATACGTAGTGCTATAGATGTTGTCTGAACCTGCAATAGTTCGATTAACTGGAAGTATATATCAATAGGGAGGATAATCCGTTGGCAGACGATCGCGCCTACTGGTTAGCTTGGTCACAAGTCCCGCGTGTAGGACCGATATTACTGCGACGCCTACAGCAACATTTTGATTCATTAGCAGAGGCTTGGGCGTCTCCAGCGAGGGAGTTGGGTCAGGTGGAAGGGTTTGGGCGGCAATTGGTTCAGGCTGTGGAGAAAACGCGATCGCATCTCAAGCCCCAACAGTTTCTCGAACAACACTCTATCAAAAATCCCTGGTTCTGGACACCTGCTGATCCGGATTATCCCCGCTTATTACTAGAGATTCCCAGTCCGCCGCCCGTATTGTACTATCGCGGACAGGTGGATCAGCAGGAAAATCAGGGAATGAAGCCCATGGTTGCGATCGTCGGAACTCGTGAACCGACGGATTATGGTAAACGTTGGACGAGGAAAATTAGTGCAGCGCTGGCGAAAAAGGGCTTTACTGTAGTATCTGGAATGGCAGCCGGGATTGATACCGAAGCCCACAAGGGATGTTTAGAGGCGGGTGGGAGAACGGTAGCGGTTTTTGGCACAGGAATTGATGTGATTTATCCGCCTCGAAATAAACTCCTGTACGAGACGATTTTAGACCGGGGATTGGTATTAAGTGAATATCCAGCAGGAACCAAACCAAATCGCCCCCACTTTCCCCAACGCAATCGAATTATTGCCGGGTTGAGTCGGGCGGTTTTAGTCATGGAAGCGCCAACGAAATCAGGGGCGTTGATTACGGCGTATCAAGCCAATGAGTTTTGTCGGGATGTGTATGCATTACCCGGTTCGTTAGATAATCCCAATGCGGTGGGATGTTTGGGATTATTGAATCGGGGAGCAAGTGTGATTTTGAGTGAAGGGCATTTATTAGATATGTTGGGGGCGATACCGGAATTAGATAGCGGGAAACAGTTATCTTTATTTGAGTCAGAACCCGCTAAAGCGACGCCGGAGTTAGCGCCAGAGTTGGCAAAGGTGTTTCAAGTTTTGGGCATTGAACCGACGCCTTTGGATGTGATTGTTCAGGAAACGGGGATGACAGTAGCGGAGATTTCCGGTGTTTTGTTGCAATTGGAATTAGAGGGGTTAGTGTCGCAGTTACCGGGGATGTTATATCGGCGAAATTGAATCATTATTTTATCGTAGGGGCGCACAGACGTGCGCCCGGTTTTAGGGCTGTGTATTCGCACGTTTTTATTATTTCCCCCTCATCCCCTAACCCCTTCTCCATCCCCCCTCGTTCCCCCTTATTAGATCCCCCTTCCGTCCCCGTTTCGATCCCCCTCCCGTCCCCCTTAAAAAGGGGGAAGCCAGCAGATGCTTCGCTTTTTGTTCCATGGGGAAGCCAATACTTCACAGAAGGGGGAGAATTCAAAGCCTCTCTCCTTGAAGGAGAGAGGTTGGGAGAGAGGTTTTCCAGATCCCGTGAAAAATAAGATCAACATGGGGGAAGTTAACCCAGATTTAGTCTGAGCCATGGCAGGGTAATTTTTTATTTGGCACAGATTGCCGTTTTTTCCAAATCAACGTTATAATCTGATTTGTGCCAGTGTGTTTCCTTGGAAACGCCGCTGCACGCAGGGGCGCGTAGCTCAGTGGATAGAGCACCAGATTCCGGTTCTGGGTGTCGGGGGTTCAAATCCCTCCGTGCTCGTTCAGCCAGAAACTCCTGTATTCTTACTTGGCTAGGATTTCAGCCGATAACTCATTAACTGTCACATTGTAATGTGTGTCAGTTTTTGAGCAAAAAATGCTGGAAGTTCCACGCTGCCGGAGAAAGAGAGTGCTGAAATGGATAGGCGAAATAGTTTGGGGACATCGAATCCCAATATCCTAAAATGCTCTTTGGTCAAAAACCCAGAAATTCATCGATGAGGTTATTTCGCTCATCTGCAGCTAACTGATAAAATACCTGTTTAGCCAACTCTGGAGAGACATTTTGGCAAAACCAGTCACTATCTGGATTATCTTGTATTACCAAAAAATAGTGTAATCGTTTCTCTATAGCCTCTTTGTCGGATTTGTCTAACTGTCCTATGCGTTTTAGCCAATGATGATCAGAATCTTTCAAACAGTTACTATCGACTGTGTAGATTTGATGCACTAAAGCATAAGATTGAGCCTCAAGATCATTCCTTTGGGTTGGATTAATCGGGTAAACGGTTGGTAATCCCTTGTATGTCTCTTTTGAACTTAAGGGAATAATTGCAAATGTTTGTATGTTATCCGAGTCATTTTGAAATTGCTCACTTGTCCAAACAAGGTGAGGATGACTGCCTCTCAAAACTCGACTCGAATTAAGCTGTTCGGTACAAGAGTCATGGCTACACTCGATTTCACCGGGTTCGTTTAAATCATAAATATCAACATGACCCCGCTGGCAACGCAAAGAAACACGATTAGGATTAATCTGGTAAATCCATCCTTGCCGAGGTTTTTGTCCAGCCATTCTACAATCCTAACTCATTCACCAATTTTTCTCGTTCGGCGTTTAAGTTGAGTTTAACTTTTGCTTCGGGTTTATGAATTTCCCTCACTTCGAGGATTGGAGCTGTATTGTTTACATACTCTAATAACTGTTCCAATTTGGCTGCACCAGCCCACTCTCGTCTAATGTTATCAAGCATGAGTTGTAGACCCAAAGGTAAAGTTATATCGTTGGTTATATCGGCTTCCCTACCTAGTCTAATCAAAAGGGTATGTCCTTCAGCGTTCAAGGTAATCTCTTTCCCATCCATTTGACGGAGCGCTGTGTCTATGTCTTCATGCCAGGGACTACGGTGGTAATAACACCAGTTTAATTGAGTAAGTGGTTTTCCTGTCCATTTAACCGTATAAAGATCAGCCAAGTATAAAAAATTAATAAGCTGTGTTTTCGTGATATGCCCTTTTGTCTTATAGACAAAATATTTGATGAGTTGCTTCAACATCATTCCTTTTAATGCTGATGCCTAGAGCGTCGGTCAAGTATTATGAGAAACTGGGTTTCTCGTGAAGATGACAGAAAGAGCAAGCTTTCACCCAAAGAAACCCGATTTCTTGACCGAGGCATCCAATTACATACCCATGATTTCATATCCAGCATCGACATATAAAACCTGACCCGTGATCCCACTGGCGAGATCACTCGATAAGAAGGTGGCGGTATTGCCAACTTCTAGCTGGGTAACAGTTCGTCGTAGGGGGGCTACCTGCTCCACATGATGAATCATATCCAAGATGCCACCCACGGCGGAAGACGCTAGGGTGCGGATTGGACCAGCGGAAATCGCATTGACCCGAATATTACTCGGTCCCAATTCGGCGGCGAGGTAACGGACGCTCATCTCCAATCCTGACTTGGCGATACCCATGATATTGTAATTGGGGATCACCTTCACGCCGCCAAGATAGGTCATGGTGACAATACTGCCCCCCTCCTTCATCAAGGGTTTCGCCGCAGCAGCTAATCGAGTGAGGGAATAGGTACTAATTTCTAAGGCTGTGGTAAACCCTTGGCGCGAGGTTTGGCTAAACTCTCCGGATAAGTCCTCTTTGTTGGCAAAGGCAAGGCAATGGACGAGGATGTCCAGTTTGCCCCACTGCTTCTCAATCGCCTCAAAGGTGGCGTCGATTTGGGCATCATCTTGGACGTTACAGGGTAAGAATACACTGGGTTTTAGGGGGTCTACCAAGTCTCTGACTTTCTTTTCAAAGCGTCCCTTCTCATCGGGTAAATAGGTGACGCCCAACTCTGCACCCGCTTGGTGTAACTGTTGGGCAATGCCCCAGGCGATTGATCGATTGTTGGCAATCCCAGTCACCAGGGCATTCTTTCCAGTCAAATTCAACATAGGTCTGTTAATTCTTCAAGACAATAGAACAATTCGTAAAAGAGTAACCGTTAGGGGCGATGTTCGTTGTATGATAACTCCAAACCGTGAACCGTCAACTCAACTCGTCAGGTGTCCGTTGACACCTCACCTCATTATGTAACAATTGGTACAAAAAACCTATTGGAACTCGTATTAAGTATTCTTGAATACAATATAGGCAACGTTGATTGAGCCGATTTGGGAGCCTCAAGCTTCATCGGCATATACGAAGTCAGTAAGGCTTTGATGCAAGGGTAATAGGTATGGTCGTGACGCAAGATAGACCGTTAGCAGCTGTGTTCCGTCAAATCGGCGGAAGCTCATTTCCTCCCGTTGTCGAAAGCTTTGAACGGGGGAAGACGATTTTTTTCCCCGGAGATCCCGCCGAACGGGTCTACTTTTTAATGACAGGGGCTGTGAAGCTTTCCCGCGTCTATGAGGCGGGGGAGGAAATTACAGTTGCCTTGTTGCGGGAAAATAGTGTCTTTGGGGTATTGTCTTTGATCACCGGTCACCGCTCGGATCGGTTTTACCATGCGGTGGCATTTACCCCGGTTGAACTGCTTTCGGCTCCGATTGATCAAGTCGAGCAAGCGCTCAAGGACAACCCGGAGTTATCGATGTTGATGCTACAGGGACTGTCCTCGCGGATTTTACAGACGGAAATGATGATCGAGACATTAGCTCACCGGGATATGGGATCGCGCTTGGTGAGTTTTTTATTGATTCTCTGCCGTGACTTCGGCATTCCGGGCAAGGATGGGATTACCATTGACTTAAAGCTGTCTCATCAAGCGATCGCAGAAGCAATTGGTTCCACACGAGTCACCGTCACTCGGCTTCTGGGGGATCTGCGAAACGATGAAATGATCTCTATTCAAAAGAAAAAAATCACAGTTCACAATCCTGTGGTGCTGAGTCAGCAGTTCACCTAAGCATCCAAAGCCTTACTTTCAAGGGTTTAAGACTGCTTGTCACCCCTTCAAATCCTAGCCAATATCGGCACTGAATTAAGGGTTTGTCATCAGCCATGCCCATTACCTGGACTCCGGAACAAATCCTCGCACTTGCCCCCGATGCTAAGTCTGCCCAAAATGGTCAAGGCTTGGCACGGTCATCGAAATGGCAAGGATTGGGACGGAATCAGGAGGCAGTGTGGGGAGAGTGTCAAGGAAGTGGCAGTCAACCCTATCAAACCCAAGTCGATTTGGGCGAAACGGCGTTTAAGTGCAGTTGTCCGAGTCGTAAATTTCCCTGCAAACATGGACTTGGACTCCTATTCCTTTTCGCCAATCAACCCGATAGTTTTAACCAAACTCAACCCCCCGACTGGGTCAACGATTGGATTAGCACTCGCCGTCAAAAACAGGCGAAAAAGGCAGAAAAATCCGAAAAAGTGGCTGATCCCGTGGCTCAAGCCAAACGCGCCGCCAAACGGGAGGAAAATGTTGCCGCCGGGGTGCAAGAATTAGATCGTTGGTTACGGGATTTAGTGCGTCAGGGATTAGCCACGTTACCGGAAAAAGACTATCGGTTTTGGGATACGGTAGCCGCCCGGATGATTGATGCTCAAGCCCCAGGATTGGCGCGTCACCTGCAGGAGATGTCGGGAATTCCGTATACGGGGGTGGGTTGGCAAGAACGTCTTTTGCAACGGTTGGGACGCTTGTATTTGTTACTCCAAGGATTCCAACGCCTAGAAACATTACCCCCAGACACTCAAGCTGATATCCGCACGGCGATTGGTTGGGGGCAAAAAGAAGAAACCGCTACCTCGATGATCCGCGATCGCTGGTTAATCTTAGGACAATGTATCGAAGATCAGGATAACCTCAGGGCGCAACGGATATGGTTACAGGGACAACAGACCCATCGATTCGCCCTGATTCTTACCTTTGCTCATCATTCTCAACCCCTAGACACCAGTCTCATCCCCGGTACTCTCCTTGATGCCGATTTGGGATTCTTTGCCAGCGCTTATCCGTTGCGGGCAATTGTCAAAACCCGCCACGCCCCAGCCATACCATTTACACAGATGCAGGGGGAAAGGGCGATCGCCACGGCACTGACTCAATACACAAATGCGTTAGCTTGTCAACCCTGGTTAGACCAATTTCCCCTCAGCTTACAAGGGGTTATTCCCCAGAAGTATAACCAAGGATGGGCATTGCGCGACGGTGACAATCACCTATTACGCCTCGCCCCCAAATTTACAGAGGGTTGGCAGTTATTTGCCCTGAGTGGGGGACATCCCATCACCGTGTTTGGCGAATGGAATGGTGATGACTTTCTCCCCTTAAGTGCTTTTGCCCAACATCAGTTGATTGCCTTTCGATAACACTCAGCAATTTTGGTTCGTAGTAAGGGCTTTAGCCCTAGATTTTGTTAGATCGAGCCAGTACCAAGTTATAGTCCTAATTTCGGTTTCGTTTGAAATTTAGTCTAAACTCCAGAACCCAGTAAAATGCTCAAAATAAAATCTCTCGGTTTATCCATTATTGCCGCCTCAGTTGTTTTCGGTAGTCAAGCACTTGCGTCCGTTCCTACGTCTGTACTAGACCAGTCCACTGACTCATATTTTTGGAATGTTCACCCAGAAATGTTGAACAGGAGTATCCAGCCTCATCAAACTCAGTACAAAAAAGAGTGGTTGGCTATTCGAGAGGTTTTGAGAGACAGGCTTGTTTGGATGGAATTACCTTACTGCTACGCAGAACCCGGAACCTATGGCTATGAAGTGGAGGATTACGGGGAAACAGTTACAGCACTAACAGATGTGGTATTCTATGCCCGTCACCCGGAGTTGAACAGGCGCAAGATAAGACCAGGAGAGACAGCGCTAGTGGAGGAATGGAACGCTATTGCGAGAATGTTCCCGCCAAGCTTGTGTTAGAGTGCGATCGCTTCCGCTGGCGGCTTGTTTTACTGAGGAGGAAGTCGATCCTTAAAATCGATTTAGCATCCTATCTTCGGTAAAGCCTCAATGAGTCTCTGGCAAGACGTAATCACCACCGCCTTAGTTGGCACAGAGAGACGGACTCTCACCCTGACTCCAGCAACAAATCAACTGGGACAACTTTTATCCCAACTGAATCCGACTGACCCAGAAGCCACATTACTCAGCGCGGCTGGGGCAATTTCTCTCTATCACCGCGCCGGACAACGCCCAATTACCGATAACCAACCTTTACCCCAACCCTGTCCACCTGAGGATAAACCTCCCTGTAGTCCCCGCGCCGCCCACTATCTGAAATTAATGCTACAAAAAGACCGGGTAAAACTCTTACCGGAATGGTTAACCGCCGCCGCTACAGCCGGATACCGTGTCCCCGATTATTGTTTACCAGAGTTACTCGAAATTGGACGCACTTCACCCCAGTTACGCCCCGCCATTCTCCCGGTTTTAGGTCAACGGGGACGGTGGTTAGCCGCCCAGAATCCGGATTGGAATTATCTGGGAGAGGAGGATGTCGAACAAACTTGGACAAGCGGAAGTCTAGACGCCCGCCGACTTCTATTACACCATCTACGGCGTGAACATCCAGCCTCAGCACGGGAACGACTTGTAACTGTGTGGCAACAAGAATCATCAGATAGCAGAATCGCCTTGTTAGACACCCTGCAAATTGGCTTAAACCTGGAGGATGAGCCATTTTTAGAGATGGCACTGGATGACCGCCGCCAAGAGGTGCGACATCAAGCGGCTAATTTATTGGCACAGTTACCGGAATCGGGTTTATGTCAGCGGATGAAGCAACGCATCCAATCGGCTATCACATTTCGGCGCAAACGTAACCGTTTACACCTGGATTTTATCCTCCCTGATAATCATGACCAAGAGATAACTAGAGATGGGATTGATAGCAAACAGCCACCTCAGTTATTAGGCAATAAAGCCTGGATGATTTTGCAAATCGTCGCCGCGACTCCCCTTTCTCTGTGGTCAGAACTTCAGGAAGAATCCCCGATTGAATGGATACAAGCCGCGAAGCGGAGTGAGTGGGATCATTCCTTGGTTGAAGGGTGGGCGGTAGCGGCGATACGCCAACGGAATCCAGACTGGGCAGAGAGTTTACTGTCGTGCCATGGTGTGTTTAAGGGCTATTTAATCCCGCAGAATCCATTAATTTCTGGATTAATTAATGTTCTATCCTTTGAACAAAGAGATAGTTTTTTCCTGAATTTATTCCCATCTAGTAAGGTTCCCTTTAATAGCCAACATCCGGCGTTTAGTTTATTAACCCATTGCCATGTTCCTTGGAGTACCGAACTGACAGGTATCGTTTTAGACGGTGTGCGCCGCTATCTGAAGAAGACGGATAATCCTTACGATTGGTCGCTGTCTACTGGACTAAAAGAGTTTGCCTATTTTATGAGTCCTGATATTGTACCCGAACTTTCGACCCGTTTCAGCAATATTGTACCGGAACGGTTAGCTTTAGCCTCCTATTGGACGGAGGTGATTGATGAAGTATTGGCAGTTTTGAGTTTACGCTATGAAATGGGCAGAGAAATTTGAGCGTCAACAGTTTCTTGGTTTAAGTAGTCGGACAAAAGAAAACGGCACGCTCCGGAGCCAGTGCAAGTAAATCAGCCTCAAACCCTTACTGTTCCCTGTTCCCTATTCCCTGTTCCCTAATCTCAACCGTTAACTTTAATTGTGTCCACCTACTTATTAGTTTATATCTGCCAATAAAGTTAACAAATCATCCCAATTATTCAACTCAAACATAGCATCGCTTAACTCTTCTAAAGCAGACAAAGACAAACCTTCTACTAAGTTATTGAGTTCCGCTGTATTGTCTGGAAACCGCTTGTTCAGCAGACGCAGGACTAAAGCGCGTGCTTCTGTAATGCGACCTTCTTGACGACCTTCTTGACGACCTTCTTGACGACCTTCTTGACGACCTTCTTGACGACCTTCTTGACGACCTTCTTGACGACCTTCTTCCCGCGCCTCCTCCCGTGCTTCTTCGGTAGCATATTTGATGCGTCCTATCTCATCTCGCAACTGCATGGCTCGACGACTGACTTCCTCAGCTTCTGCTGGTGTCAGGTTCGCTTGATTGGCTATCGTTAACGCTTTTTCTATTGCTGTAACTTCTGCCAAACTTTCTGGAATTTCTTCTAAGTCTTGAGCTTGCGTCATAAAATAAATCCATTTCTCTGCCAAGGTCTGTAACTCTGGCAATTTTTTCACAAATCTCGGTAATTCTACAAAAATTAGCTGCAATTCATGTTCAGGATAGTCCGATAAGCTTTCTTGGTCTTTGAACACAAAATGATGAATACATTTATGGCTTTCTTTGAACAGAATAAAATCGGTGATTGTCACGGCAATAACTGGCGTAATCTCCAGGTAATAGTCTCCTGATGTCAACTGATTAGCATAAGCTTTGCAGAGATTGTAGGTCACTCGCTTATGAAAAGCAGCTATCCGGGCGACCTGCATTTCAATCAGGACAATTTCTCCATTATTTAGAACAGCCCTGATATCCAAGTAACTATCTTTTAAGGTTTCGACTTGACCGGGATTGTAAGGGTTGACAATGGTTAAGCTAGAAATGACACTTTCCCCATTGTAGACAATTGCATTTAAAAAGCTGATGAGAATGTCTTCACTTTGATCTGAGCCAAATATTTTTTTGAAAGCATAATCTATTTTTGGGCTAATAAATTTACTCTTAGTCATAATTTATTCCTGGTTTAAAGTCTTTCTAAGTACCTGGACGTAAATGTAGGCTGTACTACGTTTTGGAAATAGTCCTCAAACCCTTACAAAGAACGTAGCTTGCTTCTCAAGGGAGCGAGTATGACAAAGGACGAATGACGACTCCACTGTTAACTTTTATTGTACCTACCGACTGACTGGTGTCTATACAGAAGGACTAAATCTAACGAATTGAGATAAATTGGGAGAAAGTTAGTTTAGTATAGCAGGTACGGAAGCTCCTTTTTCAGGATAAACAGGACAAACAACTGTGAATCGTTCAAAGCTAAACACTCAAAACTTTTTATTACGAGAACATGCCGAACAACAGTTTGCCGAAGAGTTGGCGGAATTAGCAAAAGCGGATCAACGCCAGCGCCCACCGAACTGGAATTTATCCCCTTGGGCAGTCACAACGTATCTATTGGGAGGTACACTAGAGAACGGGTTTGTGGTATCGCCCAAGTATATCGGCGATCGCAGACTGATTGAAATAGCTGTAGCTACCCTCACCACCGACCGCGCCTTATTGCTGATGGGGGTTCCGGGAACGGCGAAGTCTTGGGTATCAGAACATTTAGCCGCCGCCATTTCCGGGGATTCAACCTTACTGATTCAAGGTACAGCCGGAACCAGTGAAGAGGCGATTCGCTATGGGTGGAACTATGCCCGTTTACTGGCAGACGGTCCTTCGATGGAAGCGTTAGTGGCGAGTCCGTTGATGGTGGCGATGGAAGCGGGGAAAATTGCCCGTGTGGAAGAATTAACTCGGATTCCGGCAGATGTCCAAGATACCTTAATTACCCTTCTCTCAGAAAAAACGCTACCAATTCCAGAATTGGGAGATGAGGTGCAAGCGATTAAAGGCTTTAATATTATCGCCACAGCGAATAATCGCGACAAGGGGGTCAATGACTTGTCTAGCGCCCTGAAACGCCGCTTTAATACTGTTGTCTTACCATTACCTAAAACCATTGATGAGGAAGTCGAGATTGTTCAACAACGAGTCGCAAGCTTAGGACGTGCTTTAGAACTCCCAGTGCAAGCCCCCGCTTTAACCGAAGTCCGCCGGGTGGTGACGATTTTCCGCGAACTGCGTAGCGGTATCAGCGACGATGGTAAAACTCAACTAAAATCTCCCAGTAGTACCCTGAGTACAGCCGAGGCAATTTCGGTGGTGAATAGTGGGTTAGCCCTAGCCGCCCATTTTGGCGATGGACACCTCAGCGCTGAGGATATTGCCTCTGGATTGGTGGGTGCTGTGGTGAAAGATCCGATCCAAGATACGTTAGTGTGGAACGAGTATCTCGAAACCGTGGTCAAAGAACGCAAAGGCTGGACAGACCTGTATCGCGCTTGCCGAGATGTCGGTTCTTAGGATCAAGTTGTTCCAGTTGGCGACTCCTGTCGCTACCATGATCTGTCGTGCTTGAGTATAAGTGAGATGTTGCCCATTGAACCTTCTCCAGATTCTCCACCCTCATCGGATCACTCATCTACCGATGCGGTAAGTTCTGATACGTCCGATTTTCCGGAGGGACATGTTCTCATTGTTCAAGATGACCGAGGACGACATCGGTTTGTCCTAGACGGTGAACTCTATTCCATTGGCAGAGACCATGATTGTGATATTCGTCTGTTCTCACAGTTTGTCTCCCGTCACCACGCCACGTTAATGCGAGTAGAGGGTGAGGATGGGCATGATGCCTATCGCATTGTTGATGGCAATCTCAAAGGGAAGTTAAGTTCTAATGGCTTGTTAATTAATGGTCAAAAGCACCAAAGCTATGAGCTGCAAAATGAAGAGGAGATTGTCTTTGGTCCTAATGTGAAGGCGATTTACTACCGAGTGCGTCGGGATCAGGGGGAGGGTTAACTCGTCATTGGTCATTGGTCATTGGTCATTGGTCATTGGTCATTGGTCATTGGTCATTGGTCATTGGTCAGCGTTGGAGGACTATTTGCAGAAGTTAATCTCAGTTTAAATAAGTCAAACCTTTTGGACATAAGGGGTCGGTTTTAATGTTCTCAAGTTTATTCGATTTTTCCTGACAATGTTAAGTAAAGTAAACACCTGGCAACCCTGATCTTGCCGTGAGGTGGCGAATGTAGTACGATCAGATTTTCGGTTGGCTTAAGATAATTTGGGTTTTTATTGACTTTTTTCAGGTATTTGTGTCTAGCTGTCGCTTCAAACCCTAACTATTGGTTATATCTGACAGTCCTCAGGTCAGACAACAAAAATACTACATTTACCCCTCAATGACCTAATTTTGCCAACGGCTTCTGTCGCAGACTTGACAAGGATAAGGTTGTATGCGTTAAAAGCCAAAATCAGAACTATTGACGCTAAAAAAAACGAATTAGCCCTTGACTTTGCGAGAGATTTTAGGTACTTTTATATCATGGGAAAATGTGCCGTCCTATAGACCCATATTAACCGTAATTCGTAGCGGCGTGGCACACCTAAAATAGGGCTTTGTTTGTAGTAAGCACGAAGAGTGCTTTAACGCATAGCTAGAGAGGGCTAAAGCCCTCACTACCAAACAAATCTATTTCACAATTTTAGCTGTGTCAGTCCAGTAGGGTGGGTTAGGCGGTAATTAATTCACAACACAAACCCTTTAATTGGCGCTTCGCCGTAACCCACCACGTTATTCGTGCCAACGGGTGAACTAACGATGAGAATTCCTCAACGAAATAATGGATTTCCCGGTAACGATAGTGGGGCGAGTCGAGATAATTAATGGATTTCCCCGTAACGATATGCAGCGACTCGCCCCTACAGCCCCTATTTTTCCTAACTGAATAATATGAAGTTTAAATGCACAACAGCTTAACCCTGTCCTTATGTATATAGGTAACGGTTACTTTACGCCTTCAGATACAGTCTCATCTAAATCCTAAGAGTCATGACAAGAACGGGTTGTTTTTCTTACAGTTAAGCATAGTCAGTTTTCCTGAATAGCTATCCCCATCGTCTCTAAACTGAGTTATGTCAAACTGAATCAAACAGATAGCCAGGATGAGGATAGATTTTGGGGTTCAACGTGAGATTGTAGGCATAACTTAAGCAGCAAACCTGTAGTGATATCATGTCCGTCCAAACAGTCATTATTCCCTTGTACCTTGCAACCTTCCTCCTTCCCTTGGAGCCCTTCTGCCTTCTGCCTTCTGCCTTCTGCCTTGTCTCAACCGATAGTGTAAGTATTCCACCGGACATGATATGACTCCCTCGGCTTAGGCAAAAAAGCAGGGGCGATTGGTGTGGGTGAGTAACTTGAAACCCTACTGCACTAACAGCAGTGATTCAACTCTCTAGTGGTTGGATTCATTTCACCACTAATGGCTGTTAAAGCCATCGACATTTTAGACCTATCCCAACGGGTAAAACGTAATCTAACTCACACGGATACAACTATGACGGCTACCTATAACTTCAACCTCGTTCTTCTTTCCATCGCTATTGCCATCATTGCCTCCTACACCGCACTTGATCGGGTGGGGCGTGTCACTGTGGCAAAAGGACGGACTCGCCAGTTGTGGTTAGCTGGGGGTGCGGTGGCGATGGGGATTGGCATTTGGTCAATGCATTTTATCGGTATGTTGGCGTATAACCTGCCAATTCCGATATCTTATGACCTTTCTCGTGTCTGGGTGTCACTGCTGGTGGGAATTCTGGGTTCTGGAGTGGCGTTGTGGCTGGGTTCTCGTCCTCATATAAGGTGGCTGCAACTGCTATTAGGTAGTGTGTTTATGGGATTAGGGATTGCCGCGATGCACTATACGGGGATGATGGCAATGAAATTAGAAGCAGTTGCCGATTATAACCTGACGCTGGTGGCGGTTTCAATAGCGGTTGCGATCGCAGCCTCTTTTATTGCCTTAGGGTTAGCGTTTCAACTACGGCATATCCAGGCTGATGCGAGAATCTTACCTAAGCTGGCGAGTGCGATGGTTATGGGTTTGGCGATTTCGGGGATGCATTATATCGGCATGGCGGCGGTTCGCTTCCAAGGGACAGATTCCGTTGTGCTGTCTTCATCTTCAATGATTGATAACCTATGGCTGGCTCGATTTATCGCTGTGGCGACGTTGTTTATCTTAGCATTACCCCTAATTGTCTCCTTATTTGATCAACGCCTGAATGTGGAGAAGGCAAAAGCTGAAACCTTGCGCCAAAGTGAAGAACGGTTTCGGGCGTTGCTGCAAAATGCTTCTGATTTCATCACTGTGGTGACAGGCGAGGGGATGATTCGCTATACCAGTCCCTCTTTACCGCGTGTGTTGGGGTATGACACGGAGGATTGGCAAGGTAAAACCATCGGGGAATTTGTCTTAAATGACGATAATCCCATCGCTGATAGTCTGTTAACCCAAGCCCTGGATTCCCCCAACTGTAATGTAACCGTTGAATTGCGATTACCTAACGCTTCAGGTGAGGTGCGCGAGTTTGAAGTCATCGCCAATAACCTGTTGCGTTTGCCGAGTGTGGCGGGGATTGTCCTCACCTATCACGATATTACCGACTGTAAGCAGACGTTTCAGGCACTGCAAGCGTCGGAACAGGAAGCTCATTCCTTTGCCCAACGGGAAGCCTTACTCAATTATCTAGGGCGAGAGATTCGCAATTCTTTGGACGTGAATACGATCCTGGATACGGCTGTTTTCTCGGTTCGCAGCTTGTTAAATCTCGATCGCTGTCAATTCCTCTGGCGTACCCCAGACGGTGGAAAACCCAGTATCGCCATTACTCATGAGGCGCGAAAATCGGGTTTACCCAGTCGCGTCGGGTACTACTCGAATCCAGAAGTCATCTCTTTGATCCAATCCATCCAGGATTTAGATATGATTCAGATTAATGATGTCACCAAAGACCCGGACTTGGATACCGCTCAACGACAACTCCTAACTCGGTCTCAGGTTACAGCTCAACTGATTCTCCCCCTGAAAACGAATTCGGGTCAAATTGGTGCTTTAGTTTGTACCGATTATCGGGAACCCCATACCTGGAGTCAGAGTGAAGTGGAACTCCTGACGGCGGTTGTCGATCAACTGGCGATCGCGATCGACCAAGCCCAACTTTATGCTTCTGCCCATAGCACCGCAACCACGGCGACGGCGCAAGCGAAGGAATTGCAGCAAACTTTGCAGAAGTTACAACAAACTCAGGCGCAATTGATTCAAAGTGAAAAGATGTCCAGCTTGGGTCAAATGATTGCCGGGATTACCCATGAACTGAATAATCCGGTGTCGTTTATCTATGGGAATATTAAACCTGCTAATCAATATGCTCAAGACTTGCTGCGGCTATTAAAGCTTTATCAGCAGTATTATCCCGAACCCCCGGCGGCTATTCAGGAACAAGCTGAGGCAATGAATCTGGAGTTTGTGATCCAAGATTTTCCCAAACTTTTAGGGTCTCTGAAAATGGGGGCGGTGCGTATCCGAGATTTAGTCAAATCTCTGCGGAATTTCTGCCGCTTGGATGAGGCGGATGTGAAGCCAATGGATATCCATCAAGGAATTGAGAATACGTTGCTGATTTTGGGTAATCGACTCAAAGCCAAGGAGAATCATGCTCCGATTGAGATTATTAAACAGTATGGTCAATTGCCCCAGGTGGAGTGTTATGGGGGGCAATTAAATCAGGTGTTTATGAATCTCCTGGATAATGCGATTGATGCTCTGGATGATCAATCCCCGCCGTTACAAATCACGATTAGCACTGAGGTGCTGGAAGAGACGGATCAGGTACGGATTCGGATTCAAGACACGGGTTCAGGTATCCCTGATCAGGTTAAACGTCATTTGTTTGACCCGTTTTTCACCACTAAACCTGTAGGTCAAGGTACGGGTTTGGGGTTGTCGATTAGTTATCAAATTGTCGTGGAAAAACATCAGGGTACATTACAGTGTTTCTCCCAACTTGGCGAAGGGACGGAGTTTTGGATCGATATTCCCATTTCTCAAACTCAAGGTAGAAATCTTGGTGCTTCAGTATCCCCGAAGCAGTTACGGGAACCTTGTGAAGTTTAATTGTCATTGGTCATTTGTCATTTATTTATTATTGATCATGACATCGTTCAAACCCATAGAATCCAGAAGTTGCATCCATGAAGATATTACTTTTAGCCACAGCTTACAACAGTTTAACCCAGCGTACTCATCTGGAGTTAGCCTATCGAGGTGATCAGGTTTCGATTGAATTAGGCTTAAATGACGAGGTGATGATAGAAGCCGTGGAACTCTATCAGCCGGATTTAATTATTGCGCCGATGCTGAAACAGGTGATTCCCGAAACCATTTGGCGACATCATATCTGTATTATTCTCCATCCGGGCATAAAAGGCGATCGCGGACCCTCAGCTTTGGATTGGGCGATCGCGAATAAGGTTGAGTCTTGGGGCGTCACGGCATTACAGGCAAATGGAGAAATGGATGCGGGGGATATCTGGGCGTCGGTTAATTTTCCGATGCAGTCGGTGAGTAAAAGTTGTTTGTATCGCAGCCAACTGACTCAAGCCGCAATTCAGGCGATTCTACAAACAGTGGAACGGTTTGAGTCCGGAACGTTTACGCCCGAACCTTTAGATTATACAAAACCGGATGTGCAGGGATGTTTACGTCCTTATATGAAACAGCGATTTCGAGCTATTGATTGGTGTAGGGACTCCACATCCACTATTGTCCAAAAAATCAGATCCGCCGATAGTCAACCGGGGTTATTGGATTGGATTCATGGCAAAAAATATTATCTCTATGGCGCTCATCCTGAAGATACCTTAACCGGAACGCCAGGGGAGATTATTGCCCAACGCCAGGGGGCGATTTGTCGCGCTACGGTTGGTGGGGCGGTTTGGATTTCTCATCTGAAACCGAAAACCCGGAATCGCTTATCCTTAAAATTACCAGCAGCCTTGGTATTGGCAGATGAATTAACCACCGTACCGGAATCCGATGTCCCGTTAACAGTTTCTCCTCATCGTCAAACCTATAAAGACATCTGGTATGAGGAAAAAAATCAGGTCGGCTACCTACATTTTGACTTCTATAACGGGGCGATGAGTACGGATCACTGTCAACGATTACGCGACGCTTTTCTTTATGCCCGTAGCCAGAAAACTAAAGTGATTGTCTTACTGGGAGGACAGGATTTCTGGTCAAATGGAATTCATTTGAATATAATCGAAGCGGCGGAGAATTCGGCGGATGAGTCGTGGCGCAATATTAACGCGATGAATGATTTAATTCATACCATTCTCACCACGGATAGTCATCTAGTTATTGCAGGGTTACAGGGAAATGCGGCGGCTGGTGGGGTGATGTTAGCGTTAGCAGCAGATCAGGTTTATGCCCGTCGGGGGATTGTTTTAAATTCGCATTATAAGCACATGGGATTATATGGTTCGGAATATTGGAGGTATTCTCTCCCCAAGCGGGTGGGTTCTAAAAAAGCACGGGAATTGACGGATATTTGTATGCCGATGGGGACTCAAGTCGCCCAGGAAATCGGACTGATTGATCAGGCGTTTGCGGATCAACCTGACAGTTTTCGCCAGCAGATTCAATTCGTCGCTGAAGAATTTGCTCACCATCCCGCTTATGGGCAACAATTAGCGCTGAAGCAGGAACAACGGCAACGGGATGAACGGTTTAAACCCTTAGCGGCTTATCGCCATGAGGAGTTAGCTCAAATGAGACGCAATTTCTATGATTCTGACCAATCTTATCATCAACAGCGGTATAATTTTGTCTATAAAGTTACGGCGTCCCAGACACCGCGTCATTTAGCAATTCATCGTCAGAGGGCGGATTCTGAAAAGGTATGTTCGCTGATTTTTGCACAATGAAAGAGTTAATCTACGGCTTGCTCGGTGTAATTTGGTAAGGGCGCATGTTTATTTGCTCGGCATGATTTGGTAAGGGCGTATGTCTATTTGCTCATCGTGATTTGGTAAGGGCGCATGTCTATGCGCCCCTACAAGGTTTCCAACTAATCCGATTTAACCCAGTCGGTAGGGGTTGATTTCTTACAAGAGGAAGGTATCACCTATGATCTGTTTTGAAAGGGTATCAGTATAAGTAAAACTTTATAGTCTGTCGGTTAGCCTTTTAAATCTGTCAAGTAACGCAAATGATACGTTTTCTGTTAAGGAATGTGAACACCTAAAAAACAACTGGAAACCCTGATCTTGCCGTTGTGCCGGGACTGTAGTATGATTTGTGAAGATAAATTAACCATGAGACGTTGGAGTTTTATTGGCTTTTATCGATAAATTGAGTCAAAAAATCCTCCAATTGCCGATTATGCCAACAATCGGGCAGTTTTAAGGATCAAGCACTACAAATATTACACGTCAATCTCAATGACATAATTTTGGCAACGCCATCCGTGGCTGATTTGACAAAAACAACGCTATATGCAGGGGAGTCAGACTGAGAAATGAGTATCCATATCTTTGGCATACGTCATCATGGACCCGGATGTGCGCGATCGCTCTGTCATGCTCTGCACAATCTCAACCCGGATATCCTTTTAGTAGAAGGTCCCCCGGATGGGGATGGGATGCTCTCTTTAGTTACTCATCCCCAGATGCAACCGCCTGTAGCGTTATTAGTTTACCGACCCGACCAACCCCAGAAAGCCGTGTATTATCCCTTTGCTATTTTTTCCCCAGAATGGCAAGGGATTAATTATGCCTTAACTCAAGGGATTCCGGTGCGGTTTATGGATTTGCCCTTGGTGCATCAGTTGGCAGGGGGAGCATGTAGAGACGCGCCATGGCGCGTCTGGGAAGCAGGGGAAGAGGATGAGATTTACTACGATCCGTTGGGTTATTTGGCAAGAATTGCTGGGTATAGTGATGGGGAACGCTGGTGGGAACAGTTAGTTGAACATCGCCAGGAGAGTACGGATGTATTTGAAGCGATTTTAGAAGCAATGACGGCGTTGCGTCAGGATGTACCCCCCAGAGATGATCCGAGGGAAGCGCAACGGGAAGCCTATATGCGGAAACAGATTCGGGCGGCGCAAAAAGAAGGATTTCAACGCATTGCTGTTGTCTGTGGTGCATGGCACGCTCCTGCTTTGGTGGATATGCCTGCGGCGAAAGCGGATAATGCGTTACTTAAGGGATTGGCGAAAACGAAAGTGGAAGCCACTTGGATACCTTGGACTTATGGGCGACTGGCATTGAAGAGTGGCTATGGGGCGGGGATTGAATCGCCGGGTTGGTATGGTCATTTGTGGGATTGTTATCAGGATGGGGGAGATGGGGGAGATGAGGGAGTTGATTCAACCCTGAGTCAGGGCGGGTTTTGTACCAACATTACTATCAATCGCGACCAGAAAGTCCCTAAACCCGCCCCTACAGATACGTCAGGACACATATCAAAACTCAACCATCAACACTCTGCGATCGCGATTCGGTGGTTAATTAAGGTGGCGCAGTTGTTGCGTCAGGAAGATTTAGATGCCTCATCTGCCCATATTATTGAAACGGTACGGTTAGCCGAATCCTTGGCAGCATTGCGCGATCGCGCGTTACCGGGTTTGTCGGAGTTAAATGAAGCGACGCAAACGGTACTATGTTTTGGCTCTGATCTGCCGATGCGGTTAATTCAAGACCAACTGATTGTGGGTGAACGATTGGGAGAGGTTCCCGATGATACGCCCATGGTTCCCTTACAACGAGATTTACAACAGCAGCAGAAACGCTTACGCCTCCGGGCTAATCCCACCGAGAAACAGTATGAACTCGATTTACGCAAAACAAATGACTTAGCGCGATCGCATCTTCTCCATCGTCTCAATTTACTCGGTATTCCTTGGGGGATACGACAATCGACAAGGGGAAAAGGAACCTTTAAAGAAGGATGGCGGCTGCAATGGCATCCAGAATTTGCGGTGAAACTGATTGAAGCCGGAATTTGGGGGAATACGATTGATGCAGCAGCGACGGCGTATGCCCGAAATCAGGCACAACAGGCGCAAGCGCTACCCAGTCTGACTCAGTTAGTCGAAACTGTTTTATTGGCAAACTTACCTGATGCGTTACCCGAAGTGATGCATCGCCTGCAAACTGAAGCCACCCTGAATCGAGATGTCGCCCAGTTAATGGAAGCGTTACCCCCATTAGCGCAGGTATTACGCTATGGCACAGTGCGCCAAACCGATACCCGCATGATTACCGCAGTGGTGGATGGCTTAGTAACTCGGATTTGTCTGGGTTTACCCTTAGCTTGTGCCTCTCTGGATGATCAAGCGGCGCGGCATATCGATCAGCGTATCCAACAAATGAATTACGCGATTTCCCTGTTAAATAATCCTGACTATAAACAATCCTGGCAACAGGTATTATTGCAACTGGCAGATCAAGCCAACCTGCATGGGTTACTCGCGGGTCGAAGTTGTCGATTATTACTGGATGCTGGGGTATTTAAGGGAAATGACGCCTCCCGTCAGTTAGAATTTGCTCTATCTCACGCCAGTGAACCTCCGCAAGCGGCGGCTTGGATAGAAGGGTTTTTACAGGGGAGTGGATTGTTACTCGTACATGACCATACCTTGTGGCAAATTATCGATGATTGGATTATTCAGCTTCCAGGGGAAACCTTTACCGAGATATTACCCTTATTACGTCGTACCTTTGCCAGCTTTTCTACGGCTGAACGCCGTCAAATTGGGGAACGAGTGACACAGGGAACCTCAGTTGAGACACCGGGGAGAAGGGAAGAGGAATTGGATAGCGATCGCGCGAATGCGGTTTTGCCGATTGTGGCGCAATTGTTAGGTGTTAGATAAGTCGGTAGTGGCGTGGTACACCTTAATTGGTGGATTAGCATCGTAGGGGCGCACCGACGTGCGCCCAATTTCACCGTCAAATCTATCCCACAATTTTAGACCAATGACAAATGACCAATGACCAATGACCAATGACCAATGACCAATGACCAATGACCAATGACCAATGACCAATGACCAATGACCAATGACCAATGACCAATGACCAATGACAAATGACCAATGACAAATGACCAATGACAAATGACCAATGACAAATGACCAATGACCAATGACCAATGACAGAACAGAGGTGATAAGATGACGCCGTATCCACGATTAACAGAAGTAACAATTCAAGGGTATCGACCGTTTAGAGAGTTTACGGCTCCATTGGAACGCTTAGAAGTGCTGGTGGGAGCGAATGGATCAGGTAAATCCAGTTTATTTGAATTCCTGAAATTTTTGCGAGACAGTATATACAGTGAAATTCCTCCGGAAATTATTCCCGGTTCGACGGGTCAACAAATTTTTCATCGTCCCGGCTCAGAGAAATTTAAATGGGACATTGAAATTGATATAGGTCATTCAGTTCCTATCCGTTATCAAGGAGAACTTATGGGTCCCATTGGTCGCACCCAAATTGCTTACGAGCGTGTCGAAACCTCTAGACCCTTGAATGAACGATACAATCAACCGTATTTATTTATGAATATTCAAGGAAATAGAGGTATCGTTCAACAGCCTGACAAAGGATTAAAACAGACCGAAATTAAACAAGAGGTCGCCTCAAAACGCAATCAACTTGCACTCAGCAGCATGACGAATCCAGCTATGGTGATTCTCTTTCAACTCAGCGAATATATTCGGAGTTGGAGATTTTACAGTTCATTCAATATCGCGAATGAGAAAATTCGCAAATCTGTACCGATTGAGCAAGACCCTATCCTGCGAGAAGATGGAGGAAATCTTAGTTCAGTCTTGCATTATTTTTTGACTGAGTACCCCTCACTCTTCGATGAACTCCAACACCATTTGCATTTTGTCGTTCCTGGATTTAAAGGGTTAACTGTAAAAGCACGAGGGGGACCCGGAGAAGTAATTACCTTTTGGCAAGAAGGTGGCGTTGACCACGATTTAAGTCTTGCCGATTTATCTGATGGAATTCTGCGTCTGATTTGTTGGATATGTCTGTGTTTACACCCTCATCCTCCCACTTTAATTTGTATTGATGAACCGGATCAAGGGGTTCATCCTCGAACTTTACCCCTTTTAGCTGGCTTATTTGAAAAAGCGTCTGAACGCACTCAGATTATTTTGGCAACTCACTCCTCGTACTTTTTGACCCAGTTTGATATTGCTAAGATTGCGGTTCTCCGCAAAGAAAATGGAGAAGCTAAGTTTATTAAACCCGGTCAGTCGCAGGTTTTAAGAGAGATGTTAGAGGATTTTGGCGGGGAAGAAATTGAGCAACTGCACCGAAGTGATGAATTGGAACGGTTACCATGAGGGTGATTATTTATGTAGAAGGTGCTTCGGATAAAGCAGCACTGGAAGTATTGCTGACACCTCTGATTGCGGCTAAATCTCAACAAGGTATTGGTATTGAATTTTTTCCGGTTAAAGGAAGTGATAATGCGCGAGGTGGCGATGCTAAGAAAGATTTACTGACGAAGGTTCCGATTAAGGCTGTCAATATTCTCAAAAATGATCCAAGTGCAATCGTTATAGCTTTACCCGATTTATATCCCAAAAATAAAGGATTTCCCCATGAAACGGTTCCAGAGTTAGAACGGGGGATAATGAATCAGTTTGCTCAAGGTTTACGAAATAAAGGGATTGACGATGAACGGATAAAGGAGCGTTTTCGAGTTTTTTGTCTTAAATATGAATTAGAAGCTTTAATTCTGGCGGCGGAATCAGAACTAGCGAATCGACTAGAGGTTGATACATTAGAAGTGACCTGGAAAATTCCTGTAGAAGATCAGAATCATGATTTGCCACCCAGCCGAGTTGTAGAACAACTTTTTAGAGATAACGGTAAAATCTATAAGAAAACAGTCGATGCACCTTTGATATTAGAAAATATTGATTATCAGACTATTGTTGAACGATGTCCTCAATGTTTTCAACCCTTTGTTAAATTTATAGAACAACTTTAAAAATTAGAAAATCGGTGCGTTACGCTACGCTAACGCACCCTACAATTGACTGTTACCCATTCCCTATTGCCCATTGCCTATTCCCTATTCCCTATTCCCGAAATACCTACTTATTCCCGATACAAAAACAACTCGTCCTCAATCTGTTGCTGCACCTGAGTATTGAGATCATCAGCGATGGTTACACAATCCACCACTAATTGATTCGCATCATAATAATCCCACAGCGATCGCCTCTGGTTTCTGCTAAACTGCCAATCATGTTCCCCTTGGTCATGTTGTCCCATCAAAAAGCCAACTCGTTTGATCCAAGAGTGACGATGATTAAACCACCACGAGTTCAACCTCTCCCCATTGGATTGAAACTGAAACACCGGATCGAGTAAAGTGTTGAGCGATCGCGCTAATAGACCCAGACGCTCAGGATTATGGGCGAGGTTAAACTTGAGACTATAATCCAGGGTAGCGTTAAGGATTAAAGCCCGATATAACGGTGGCGGTAAAGACGTTGGCGGTAAATAATCCTTCATTTTAAACGCTAAGGCTTCCGGTACTGTAAATTTGGCGTCTAACTTTTGCGGTAAGGACAAGCAGGAGGGTAATTGCTGCAACGGTGGCGGTTCCAACGGTTGCTCAAGCCGAGAGGACTTGAGTGTCTGGGTTAAGCCTTGATCTAAAATTAAAGCCAGGGCAAAATCAAAGGCACGCACAGCGACTGACTTGTGGGATAATGGACTAGATTTGGAGCGATGATCTATCCAGTTCACGAATTGCCCTAATCGCTGATCCGGTATCAATAACTGATCCACCCCTTGTTTCATCGCTTGGATTAATTGTTCAGGGTGACGCAATCGGGTGACAGTGAATAAAAACACCTCTCGCCAGGATGGTTCGGTCAAGTGCGTCACGAATTCCGCGATCGCATCAGGATTCTGATTCGTTTTCGTGGTAAACTCTCTAGCGGTGAGGTATTGCTGAAGACTCCAATTCGCAAAGGAATAAACTCGCCGCGATCGCTCCACCAATACTCCATGGTGACATTCAATCGCTTTTAAAATCCCTTGACTCTGTATCTGTAAGTCAACCGGATCAACCTCCTGATAATTCGGGAGTGTTTGCAGATAATCACCAATATAATGTTCCACCTGAGATTGGGCAAAGCAATACTGCTGTTGGATAAAGGTAACAGACGCCACTTGATCCAACAACTTCAACCGATTCACCAAAGACAAGGGTTGTTCAGCCGAATCTCGCTCAACCCCTTTGCAATCATCCCATTTCTGGAGCAGAATATCCAAACCTTCCTGATAAAGTCTAGCCTGTTGGCGCGGAAAACGGGCTTGGGATTGGAAGACATGACAGATGAAACTGAGTAATAGAGGGGTTCTCGCCATGTCCTGAATCGTCCGGTTTTCCGGATACTCCAGTTGTACCCTAAACTCAGCCGCTTTCGCTAACCCCTTCTCCCAATTCGCACCAGCCACCGCCACAAAGTACTTCTGGGCAAAATCGCCTATTTGAGTCAACGTCCAATCGGCGAGTTCCACTTCAGTAAATCGACCAAACCGATACAATTCCACCCCAGTGCGACAGGTGATCACATAGCGATTTTTAGGATAACGATAACAGAACCACCGCAGTTTGTTAAAGAGGGAAAAACGCCTCGATGGGGATACCTCATCCCAGCCATCTAGCAAAATCAGCAGTTTTCCCGCTTGGAGTAAGGTTTTCACCATTTCCCCAGAGACACCGCGATCGCGAAACTCTTGGCAGATATAATCCAGCAAACTCAGCGTATTGGCATCTTGCACCAAATCCCTCCATTCAATATAAATCGGCACCCGATCCGCCGCAAATTTGCCGTGATTACACTGAGTCGCTACATACTGCAAAAACGTCGTTTTACCCGTTCCCGGTTTCCCCCCTATAATCAGGTGGGTTTGTCTTGCCAATACCGCCATTGCCAACACTCGTTCCGGAGAGGTTCCATCGGGACTCAACTCATAACCCCTCTCCCGATTCACCTGAAAATGTCGCCGCCAATCTGCCAAGTCGAACCAGCATCGGTTGGGGATATCTTGCCAAACCTCCACATCAATATAAATATCCGCTAAGGAAATCGGTTTCGGCACATCCCATAACGGCACAGTATCCAATTGAGTCTCAATCTGATTCTGGCAGCAAGCACGAACCTCTGCAACTAAGGCGTTGAGTTCCACAGGCTGATTTGCCGCAGGATGCATCGGTTGGGATCGCCTCCCGTCTGGAACCTGAGTCGCCACCTCTTGCCAAGATAAATCCAGTTGTCGGCAAATCTCAATGAAAATCCGTCGCTCAACGGGACGACCCGCAAAAAATTTACTGATGGATTGGCGAGTCTTCACGCCTACCTTTTTCGCCAGCACTTGATGAGTCCACTGTTTCCGCGCCATGGCTTCTTTGGCTTGGATGATACCCTGTGCATTTGCCGACAGCGATCGCTTACCCATATTACACCTCCATCCTGCTCGAACACCGATGCCGCGATCGCATCCTGTTGGGGAGGTTCTGACAAAACGGTAACACTGCTATACAATAATCCCTTTGTTGATGTTGAATGGACGCGACAAGGTGCATCTCAACATCCAATCTAGTTCTCCTCAACTGGGATGACTGAATTGGTAGTCGATGATACCTCAATTCAGTTCTCTGATTGGCGCTACCGATTTAGGTGATATAGAAAAAACACACCAAATCATACCAACTTATACATATTGACCATAAATCTCAACGCGATGTTGATATATCACCCTATAGACTAGGATAAAGCTTCTCAAACTAGAGCCTAGCATAAGTTTACCTAAAGTATCATTTTTTTATATTCATTAAAAAAAATAAGCAAATAATTAAGTTATGCAAAAAAGCACAAACACAAACCTTTCTGATTTAAATCATACAAATTCAAATCAACAAAAACATTGACGAACTCCGGGGATCGTGTAGTCTATGAAATAGATAAGGATTACAAACTTTTGAAAAATGAGAAGGTAGGTTTTTCATAAAATGGAACTCTTGCAACAGGTAAGACCCACTGACTCGCCCCAAACTAACTTGAGTCACTTAAAATATGGATTTACCTATAAAATTTCCCAAGAGCTAGAAGAGCAGATGCTCCTGATCAAGATTTTTCTCAAACTCCTGGAAGACTCCCAGGGACACCTAAGCGACGATCAACAGTTAGAGTATCTGCAAATGATTCAAGACTCGGTACACCAGATGACTCAAGCCTTACACGAGGCGATCGAGGATTTTGTCGCCGAAACGGGTTAACCTTTAGTTAACCAGCCGTCTGATAACATTGAGGGAGATAATCATGATATGAACTTAAAAACAGAACAGTCTTTAGAAATCTTGTCCAAACTGGGATTAGCCTATTGGCTGGAAGTGATTACCCATGATCCTTGGTGTGTTTACTACTTTGGTCCTTTTAGCACAATCCAAGACGCTGAATTATCCCAGCACGGTTATCTGCAAGATATTCTCGAAGAAAGCGCCCAACCCATCAGCATAACCATCAAACAATTTCAGCCTCACACCCTAACCATTTTTGAAGATAGTCTGGTTTGATATTGGGGTAAACCTGAGTCATTTGTCTCTGGATTTATGGCATTAATTCCTGTTTAAACATGAGGTAAGCGGGTTAAAACGACAGTATCCTTTTACTGTTTTTATAACCCAATCATTTTTTCTTTAATTAACCCATAGACGTAGATTGCTTCTTTTTTGGAAGCGAGTATGACGATTTTCATCGTTAACCTTAATTTTGTCTGACTACTTATAGACACGAAATGCTGTGTCTAGTCAAGACAATTTTGGGGTTAAAGTTCAACGACTGAATCGATATCCTTGACTTGTGTTACAACCTAAACACCTGAATCGACTTTGACGTTATAACCATGAGCAACAATGTGCCAGTCCAAACCCGCCTCTTGAAAGTCATTCAAGAAGAAATTGAAAATGCCTTAGACGCTTATCCGAACAAATTTTGCCGAATTTTTTTTACCTGTACCAACCTACGCCAGGACTTACTATGCTACGTTTTGTGTAAACTATCGAATGATCCCCAAGCTGTTGCGGTTAAACAAGGCAAAAAACTGTGCAGAAAGCATACGTTTCCCTATTATTCGTTGGAGATGCGATTACACCTGGAATCGTATATTCGTGAAGGCATGAATTGTTTATTGTCAGATACCTACCACGGTTTGAATTTCGGGAATAGGGAATAGGGAATAGGCAATACTATTCTTTCCCTTCTACTTTCATTGAATTCTTTTTTAATCAACCCATTTTAATAAAATCATGAGAACCATCAACTATGCAGTATCAATCTGTCGTCATTGTGGTCACTATCAACCCCAAAAAGGCTGGGGAGGTTACTGTCACCAGCTAGGCGTGGCTGTACAGGGAAAATGGAAAGCTTGTCCTTTAGCCATTTCCCCCTTTGTCACCTGTGCTGAACACCTCAATGGGGTGGACTGTGGCTTAATGCATCGATAATTAGTTCCTTCCTGTGGTATCACTTCCCATGTTTAATTCCTTACCGACTAAATACACCAATCGAATTCTCTGCTACTATACAAATACCAGTAAACAGATCCAGATCATTCGGATTACCGATATTCCCAATTGGTACTTTGAGCGGATTCTATTCCCCCAACAGCGCCTCCTGTTTGAAGCAATTCCCTACGCTCATTTAGAAGTCTATAAAAAGAGATTTGGCGTGGCGGATTTAGCGGCTACGATTCTGTGCGATTTTTTGCAAGTGCAACAGGAAGCAGAAACGCCTTCTCCTTTATATAGTGCTACGCGCTAGGCTTTCTTGCAATAGGCAATACTTGTAGTGCGAGCATCTTGCTCGCTACTGATTCTGCATTAGTCTGTCAATTCCCCCCGCATCACAGTAACCGCTTGTCCGCCCAGAATGACGCGATACGTTCCTTCGGAACAGGCTCCGCCAACGCTCCCGGTATAACGTACCTTGACTACCCCGCCTCGATGGGAGGCTTGATAGGCTAAGAACTCATCTTTACTGATGCGATCGCGCCAGAACGGTGCTAGACAACAATGGGCAGCACCCGTCACCGGATCTTCGTCAATTCCTAAGCCCGGTGCAAAGAAACGAGAAACAAAATCATACTCTGAACCCGAATCAGTCTGACTGGTAACAATAACATCAGATATCGGTAAAGTTTTGAGTAAACCAAAATTGGGCTGTAGATGTCGCACCATCTCTTCCGATTCCACTTCCACTAAATAGCCCAAAGAATTCTGCCAAACGGACTGAATCGGTACACCTAACGCTAACGCAAGGTTTGGGGGGGCGGTTGTAGGTTGGGAATGATTCACCGGGAAGTCTAACTCAATCCATTCACCCTGACGCTGGGCGATGAGTATCCCGCTTTTGGTATAAAAATGAGCGGGTTTCTCCGGGGACAGATGACCCTCTGACCACAAAACATGGGCGCTAGCTAAGGTAGCATGACCACAAAGGGGAACTTCTACTGTCGGGGTAAACCAACGCAGATTAAACCCATCCTCTTGCTGCACTAAAAAGGCGGTTTCGGACAGATTCATTTCCTGTGCTACATTCTGCATCCAGCTATCCGGTTGGGGAGTTGACAAAACACAGACAGCGGCTGGATTACCCGTAAATGGAGTGCAGGTGAAGGCATCAACTTGAATGATTGGCTGGTTCATAGTTTCTCAATCTCTTCCCTAGTCAGTCCGGTTGCTGCTGTGATGGTATCAAGATCAGTCCCTTGTTGTTTTAAGATTCTGGCTATGTTAGTCTTTTCCTGCTGTTTGCCTTGCTCCATACCCTCTTGGATACCTTGCTCCATACCCTCTTTCATCCCTTTCTCCATGCCCTCTTCTAAACCCTCTAATCTTCCCTCTGAGCGTGAACTTTCGATTAGGCTAATTTCGTAGCGTCGATTCTCCATAAATCTTAGGTAGTTGGCTCTTTCTGCTTCACTCAAACTATCGACGAGTAAGTTTTCCTTCGCTTCCGCTAAACCTTGGGCAGTAAACTCATCTTTGATTTGGCTCTTTTTCAAGAAATATATCCATTCATCTAGGGTATCCTTCGCTACCTCGTTAAAGTTGTTGACTTTAATCACATAATACTCTGGAAAAACCTCATAGACATCTTGGATATTAAACAGTTTCCGTTGCTTGATTAATAGACCCAACCGCTCCTCTAAATGAAGACCACAAAAATCGAATTTTCCGTGGTAAATATAATCATCTCCCTGTCCCAGCGAAAAGTAGACGATATTCACTGAATAGACTTTCTTGACGTTGCCGTAAGGTTCTCCTTTTTCCAGAAAGTCGGTAATTAATCTGGATGTGCCATAGAGCATCCGATGAAAATAA
>NZ_JAVJUO010000233.1:0-24609 GCF_040220555.1 Coleofasciculus sp. C1-SOL-03 | reverse complement strand
AACTTTAAAAAGGGAGTAACAAAAAACTCTATTGTTTATGCGTTGGCTCGCTAGAAAGAGCGCTCACTCCTTACCCTATCTCCTCTTATGGGCTTTTGTGTTTCTTACCGATTTTCCCCACACCCCACACCCGGTTCCCCACACCTTGCCTACCTTTGTCTACCTTTGACGTGAGCTTGTCACCCCTTCAGGCCCTTCTGCCTTCTGCCTTCTGCCTTCTGCCTTGTCTCAACCGATAGTGTAAGTATTCCACCGGACATGATATCACGCAGGTTGCTGCACGGGTAAATCGGCACTTTTCCAGGCACTCCATGAACCGGGAATATTGATGACATTCTCAAACCCATGCTTTTGCAGCAAACTGGCAGCTATAGATGCCCGATATCCACTCCCACAGTAAGTGGCTACGGTTTTAGTTTTATCTAACTTATCCAGTTTTTCTTCGAGATGGGGAACATAAATATGTTCAGCGCCAGGGATGCAACCACTGTGAAATTCTTTGTCAGTTCGCACATCTAACACCGTCAGCGTTGAGTCTTCCTTGTGCTGATTCAACTCATGCACCGTCCACTCACCAATGTGTTGCAAGGGTAGCCCCGCATTCTGCCAACTTTTCATCCCATTATGGAGATATCCGGCTAAGTTATCGTAACCCACGCGGAATAATTGTTCGGTAACCAATGATAAATCCCGCGCACTATCTACAACCAATAGCAGCGTTTTTTCGGGGTCAATCATCCAGCCTATCCAGTTCGGAAAGGCAGATTGCAGGGCAATGTTAATCGCACCCGGAATATGTCCACCCCCAAATGCCAGCATGGAACGGGTATCGATGACAAGGGTATTTTTATCTGCCATCTTTTGTTGAAACTCTTGAGGGGATAAGGGTTGCAAGGTTGGCACAGATCCTTTAATCGGTGCGCCTTTAGCGTTCACTTTCTTTAAGCGGGAATAGTGAGTGGGGGGTTCGGGCATATCGCTCAAAATCCACTCGACGAATTCGGCTTCGGTTCGTTCTTTATAGGCGTCACTAAAAACCCGTTCATTGCCAATTGTACTCTGTCGGCGATCGCCTATGGATTTACCGCAGGCTGAACCCGCACCATGACAGGGATAGACTTCCACGCGATCGCCTAATGGGACTAATTTGTCGAATAATGAGTGATACAGTTGCGCCGCCTGTTTTTTCTCAGTTCCTGTACCAACTAAATCAGGACGCCCAACATCTAGATTAAACAGCGTGTCTCCTGTCAGTACACCAAAAGGTTCTTTCCCCTGTTGAGCATCATGAATTAACAAACAGATGTGTTCTGGCGTATGTCCCGGCGTATGCAGGGCGCGGAGGGTAACTGTACCCAGTTGTAACTCGTCCCCTTCACTCAGTTGCTGTATCTGGAATTGATAATTCTCACTCTTCCCGCCGTAAATTGTGGCGTCAGTACGGGCTTGAAGTTCCGATGCGCCGGATACAAAGTCGGCGTGGATATGGGTTTCTAAGATATGGGTAATTCTCACACCCCGCGATCGCGCAATTTGCAAATAGATATCCACGTCGCGACGCGGATCGATAACGGCGGCTACACCTGCTTTATCATCTCCGACGATATAGGATAACTGTGCCAATCCTTCGGTGTTAATTTGTTCTAAAACTAATGCCATGATTTGTTCTCCTGGTAACTATTAACTCGCTGATGAATGCTGTGAAATATAATTTTTGAAGAATTCTTTCATTTGAGGGGATTTCTCACAATCAAAGCCCATGCTTTTGCCTTTTTCCATGGCTTGTTCGGCGGTCATTCCTTCGCGAGTTGCCACATACATTAATGCCATCATTCCCGAACGTAACCCACTCTTGCAGTGAATGAGGGCTGGCTTGGGCAGTTCCTCGATCTGTTGGAGAACTTGGCTTGCCAGTTCTTCCGTTAGGGTATCGGGTTTAACGGGCATATTGACATACTGCAATCCAGCGGCGGCGGCTTGCTGCTTTTCATCGCTAGCGAATCCTTCTTCGGAGGGCGATCGCAGATTCAATACCGATTTTACCCCCTCTTGAGCCGCTTGTTGCAGTTGTTCCGGTGTCACCTGATTGGTGGCTACGGTTCAATTTATTCTGAGGTCGGCTATTTATAGTCCATTCATAGTCTTGGCTGAAAATTGGCACAATTCATCTAACCTGAGAAGGAGATTTATTTCTGTCTAACGATAGTTGTAATTTTGAGATTAGGCTATTTTATTAGACGCTTCGGTGGTGAGTTAACAGGCGACTTCAGCTAAACGTTACCTTGCTCATGATACTAGCAGAAATTATTGTCAATAGAGTGATCTATTTTTTTATTGACGCGGAATTTAATGTAGAAATTATCTGAAAGTGTTAGCCTGAAAAGAGAGGGTGTTTGAATCAACGCCAAACCCACACTTGAAGCGTGGCGGATATGTTCATTTAAGCAATGACACCATAGAAACAGAATTTGTCAAATACCCTCTGAGTAGACTCAAGAGGACGAAAAAATGAATATCAACCTACCCAATAAAGCCGTTATTGGAGCAGTAGTGATTGCGGGTTCAACCCTGTTGGCACTGGGAACCAGTCCCTTGTGGGGTGAAAAAGCAACAGAGGCATCGACTCTCCTCTCTAACCAGAATGCTGGAATTAGAGCTAACACCAATCAAGAGATAGCCCAATCTCCTCCCGATACACCTAGAGGTCGAGGACGCTGGGGACATGGACATGGACATGGACACCCAGGTCGAGGACGTTGGGGACATGGACGAGGGCGACAGGGACACCGAGGTTTGGGCAACCGAATGTATAACCCGGATAGCGTGGAAACCATCACGGGTGAAGTAGTTAGTGTAGACCGATTCACCTCCAATCGCGGACGGTCTCAGGGTATGCGTATGCAGATGAGAACGGGAAATGAAACTGTTTGGGTCCATTTGGGTCCAGCTTGGTATTGGCAAAACCAAGGGATGACTATTGAGCCAAATGACAGAATTCAGGTTCAAGGTTCCCGAGTCAATATGGCAGGAACCCCCGCCATAATTGCGGCTCAAGTCCAAAAAGGAAACCAAGTCCTGAGGTTAAGGAATGAAAATGGGGTTCCGGTTTGGAGTCGGCGACAATTGCCCCAGAATTAGGGGTTGCTGAGTAAGTGTTGTGGTGAAGGGGAGCGGGGGGAGCTCACAAGGGTAGGTTTTTTACCTTGACGGTATAATGGGGGTCAGACAAGGAAGACCTGGAGGGAAAGTGGACATGGATTCTCAGTTTATGGCAATCTGAAGAAAAATGGCTACCCTTGGCAATAGATGCCACCAATATTGGTCAGAATTTTACTGTTCTTTCTCTTCATATTCTTTATCAAGGTTGTGGCATTCCCGTAGCGTGGAAAATTGTTAAAGGTACAGAAAAAGGTTCTTGGAAACCTCATTGGCTTCATATTTTTCACTACGTCAAGGATGTAGTCCCCGACTATTGGCAAGTAATCGTATTAGCGGATAGGGGACTATATGGTGACTGGCTATTTGAGGCAATTTGCTCCTTAAATTGGCATCCTTTTTTAAGAATTAATCACCAAGGAAACTATCAACTTAGATGTGATCAGAAATGGAGACATTTAGATACAGTCGCCCCAAGAGTAGGAACAAGTTGGTCGGGTTATGTTACTTGTTTTAAGAACCATTCTCTTGAATGTACTTTATTAGCACGTTGGGATGAAGGATATAAAGAACCCTGGTTAATTGTTACGGACTTAGAACCGACACAAGCTCAAAGTTTTTGGTATGGTTTACGTGCTTGGATTGAATCAAGTTATCGAGATCTAAAAAGCGATGGATGGCAGTGGCAGAAAACCCGTTTAAGAGAACCAGCCCGAGCCGAAAGAATTTGGTTAGCCATGGCAATAGCAACACTCTGGACAGTAACTGTAGGGAGTGAAGGTCAGCAACATCCATCAAAACAGTTTAACGATCAACCCAATCCAAATTATCGTATAAATTCAAAATCGGAGTTGAGACAACAACCGAGGAAAATGTCTTGCTTTTTACAAGGGTTAATCAATATTATTGCCGATTTAGTTTGTGGTAAAGGTATTTACTTAAAGGGTTTATTTCCACGACAATTTTTTTCCCTAAATACGTCTTGAACTATACGACTCTTCTCTCCCTTGTCTACTTTCCTTCCTTGTCCTCCTTGTCTTGCCCCCACCCTAAAGTAAAAAACCTACACCTGTCAGGCGGGGGGAGCGGGGGAAGCTGGGGGAGCTGGGGGAGCGGGGGAGTTATAGCACTACGGGCATAGGTTAGGACATTCCCCTATTGCCTATTACCTATTGCCTATTCCCTTTTTACCCAATTTTATTGCCCTAACCTCAATGCGTAGTGCTATATCGGTGGATAAGGGCGGGTTTTGTTGTTCCGTTATTGGTGGATAGTTGAATTGAGTCCCTAAACCCGCCCCTACAATTTAAATTTATTTGTAAATTTATTTGACAGGTAGCTTAATTACAAACTCTGTTCCTTGAGGGGGATGGGAATGACATTCAAGTTGTCCCCCGTGTTTATCTACGACAATCTGATAGCTAATTGATAATCCTAAACCGGTGCCTTGACCAACGGGTTTTGTCGTAAAGAACGGGTCAAATATTCGGGATTGAACCTCTGCGTTGATGCCAGCACCGTTGTCAGTGATACGAATAATTGCCCAGTTGGGTTCAAGGAATTCTGTGTGAATCCGAATCATCGGTGAGGGTTGAGGATGCGTTTTTGATAAGTCATGGCAATTCCGTCGGTTGGCTGAAGGTAGTCCTGATAAATAGACAGGATTATGAGCTTCGTCAAGGGCATCAATGGCATTGCTTAGAATATTCATAAACACTTGATTGAGTTGACCCGGATAACATTTGACTAACGGCAGTTGATCATAGTCTTTAACCAGTTGAATCGGAGGACGATTTCCTTGTTGGGTCAGTCGATGTTTTAAAATTAGCAGAGTGCTATCGATGCCTTGATGAAGATTCACCTGCTTACACTTAGCTTCATCAAGTCGGGAAAAGTGGCGTAAGGATTGGACAATTTCACTGATGCGGCGAGCGCCTTCTTGCATTGAGGCGAGAAGTTTGGGGAAATCGGTGGCAATAAAGTCTAGGTCAATATAATCGATGTATTCGGCAATCTCAGCAACGGGTTCGGGATAGTGTTTGCTATAGAGTTGGACTAGGTGCAGTAAGTCTTGTGCATAGTCAGAGGCGGGAGTGATGTTGCCGTAGATGAAGCTAGTGGGGTTGTTGATTTCGTGTGCTACACCTGCCACGAGTTGCCCCAAACTGACCATTTTTTCATTTTGTACCAGTTGGGCTTGGGTGCGTTGAAGTTCCTGCAAGGCTTGCTCAAGTTGCAAGGCTCTTTCTCGTTCTTGCTGAGTGATTAAGTGCAAGGCTTCTTGGGAACGTTTGCTCTCGGTGATGTCGGAAAATGAGGTGACAACGGCGTAGGGTTGGCTGTCTCCGGGATTAAACAATGGTTGAGAATTCATGCTAATCCAGGTGATATCATGTCTTTGTTCCTGGCAACCTGGCTCCTTGTGTCGTAATTTCAGCCCTCCGCTTTTTGCCTGGTTTCCACCAAGATGTGAGTCGTTCACTGGCCAGGATAGGAGTGATGCTTCGGGTGGGGAAATTCCCATAATTACTCTTACTTGGGGCTTTCCTGTGCGTAAGGTTACCATTGCGGGATGGTCTTGGCTGGGGAAGGGAGAGCCATCTTCCTGAATGATTTGTCCCCCCCAATTCATCCCGATTTGTCCGAGTATCTGTTGAGCAGAACGTCCTAAAATGTTTTCGGCACTGACATTACAGGCAATAATCTGACCGTCGGCTTGCTGGAGGAGAATTCCTTCAGACATGGCGGTGACGACGGAACGATATCGTTGTTCGCTGACTCGTAGCTCTTTCTCTATCCGTTGCCGCTCGATGAGTTCCGCCTGTACTTTAGAATATAGCTCCGATTGTTGGAGTGCGATCGCGACTTGGGTGGCTAATTGCTGTAATAGTTCGATTTCGTAGGATTGCCAGTGCCGTTGACTACGGCAGTGATGGACGATTAATAATCCCCAAAGTTTGTCACCTAAAATAATGGGTACGACTAAATTGGCGATGACTTGGAAGGGTTCAAGTAACTGGAGATGACAAGGCTGTAAACCTGCGGTATAAATATTAGCGATCGCACTGACTCGACCTTGCTGATAGAGTTGGGCATAGTCTTTGCCAAAACAGGGGTCATGGAGGGTGGTGTTGAGAACGGCTGTCCAGGGTTTCTCTACTGACTCGACGACGATTTGCCCACTCCAGTCTGGATTGAAGCGGTAAATTAATACTCGGTCTGTTTCTAGGAACTGTCGCACCTCGGTGACGGTGGTGTCAAGAATTTCATCCAAGTCTAAGGATTTGTGAATGCGTAAGGCAATTGAGCCGAATAACCGTTCCCGTTGTTGCGCCGCGACGCGATCGCTGATATCTAGTAGAGTACCGAATAGTTTATGTACCTGACCTTGGGCATTGAAAATCGGTTCTCCCTGGGCGAAAAGATGGCGGATAGAACCATCAGGGCGCAAGATACGAAACTCCACTTGGCACGATTTTCCCCGAACGAGTTGGTGAACTGTCTTTTTCCAAGCCTTTCTATCATCGGCATGAATCGTTTGCCCATGTTCTAATAAGGTGGGTGTGGGTTGTCCTGGGGAGAGACCATAAATGCGGAAGGTTTCATCCGACCAAGTGATGTCTTGGGTGGCTAAATCAAATTCCCAGCTTCCCACATGGGCAACGCTTTGAGCTTGAGCAAGATGGGTTTTCTCCTGCAAGAGTTCCGCTTGGGCTTTTTGACGTTCCTTAATTTCGGCTTCGAGTCGGGCGGTGCTAGGGATGGCTAAGGCTTGGGGAAGTAATCGGACGAGTTCTGCTGCGGTGACTAAGGAAATGAGGGCAGTCAAGGCTTTTATCCAACCGGATAACCAGTAATTTGGATGCCAAAGCGTCCAGATTTCCATAATATGGGTCGTACCACAGGCAATGATAAACCCACTAAATAACCAGAAAATCCAGTTAAACGGGATATCGTTTCTTTTGGTGACAAAATAGGTTAGCGTTAGGGGAATGGAGTAATATGCCAATGCGGTGAGAAAATCAGAGAGTAGGTGTAACCCCACTAATTCCGGCTTCCAGAGGTAGCAATGTCCGTGGGGAATGAAAAATTCGGCTAATACCATGGGATTATAAAAAACTCTTAAGAAAGATTATTAAAATGGTAGATTTAATGATTATGCCGTTCTTTATACTCTACTCTTTCTCCATCCGGCAAACGGGACAAATCATTCCTGTTCGCTGTTCCCTGTTCCCTATTCCTATACTTATTCAGCAAGCCTGACTTAATTAAACGGCAAACGATAGGGGAAAAAATAACCGCAGATAAGCCGACAGAATAGCTTCTCCCCAAAAAACTGTCAATCCTGCACCTAACGCCAGAAACGGTCCAAAGGGCATTGGTTGTCGCCGATTCAGCCAACCCATCGCCATGGCACCCCCCCCAGCAAATGCCCCAACTGCACAGGCTAAAAACCCGGCTAATAGCAAATACTTCCATCCCAACCAAGCCCCCATCATCGCCGCGAGTTTGGCATCTCCTCCCCCCATGGCGGTTTGCCCAAAGACGATAGAACCGACTAAGGTGATGATGTCAAATAACCAAAGTCCTAGAACAGCACCGCCAATTCCGGTCATGAGTTGAGCTGATATATCGGAAAGTTGAGCCGTTTGGAAAAAAGCGAATGCACCTTGAAAGACTATACCTACAACTAATCCGGATTGGGTGAGTGAGTTGGGTAGAGTCATGGTATCGAGGTCAATTAAGGATAGGGCTAATAACCAGCTTAAAAATGCCCAATAGCCAAAGGTTTCTAGGCTTAAACTATAGTGTAAAAATACGAATAAAAATAAGCATCCGGTGATGGCTTCAACTAGGGGATAACGCCAAGAGATGCGACTACGACAATGACGACAGCGCCCTTTTAACCACAGCCAACCGAGGATGGGGATATTCTCTCGTTTGCCGAGTTTGTGTAAGCAATGGGGGCAACGGGAGGGGGGGAACAGGATGGATAAGTTGGCGGGTAGGCGATAAACGACGACGTTGAGAAAGCTGCCGATTGATGCGCCGAGGGCAAAGACGATTAAAACGGTGATGATGATAATTAAAGTATCCATGGTGAATCATGTTGTAGGTTGGGTGGAGGAACGACACCCAACGAGTTTGACGTTAGGCATTGTTTACTAGCCTTAAGTTGGTACGATTTAACTTATAATATTTTTTGGCTAGACTTTGAGGGTGATGAGGCAAAGGATTAGGGCGAAGACAGCGCAACTACAAACAAACTATTCCACTCTCCATAACCAGGATTTGGAGTGGGGTTCTTCTGTTAATTGATGATTGGTTTGAATTCCTTGTTTCAAGGTTTGAGTGGGGCGATAGACAAAGATGGGGGAAAATGTATCTGGAATTTCGGGAACGCCAGGGGGGAGAACCATCTGGAGATGAACCTCTGGATTTAGCCAATGACTGAGTGAGAACATAATTCCGGGAATTTTGTCACTAACGATGAGGGGGCGTTCTGTTTGATTGACAATCTCAGTGACTTGGGGATTATATCGGCTTTTACTATGACTTTTGTGCCACCACACCGGAAATTGGGCGCTGACGATACAGGAGACAATAGCACAAAACGCCAGTGCGATCGCGCCGTATTGCCAGCGCTGTAGATGCTTGGTCTTGCCGTTGATTGCGGTAGTTTTGGCGGTCATTAAGTACGCGACTGCGATTTGAATTCCTAAATAACTGGGAATGGCATAGCGGGTAATACTCGAACGACGCCCCCCTAAAATCACATCGGGTCCAATTAACGCGAGTCCGGTCACCCCAATTAAGGTGATAATAAATACCCAAGCGTTGAGAGGGGCTTTGCGGTACAGATAGTAAAGCGCATAGATGGCGAAGCCAGCACTGAGGTAATGCAGGGGACTAAATGGACTGATGCCTTGATTCACATCAAAGAAAATTCGGCTCAGATTTAACCCCCAAAATAAGGGTAAAAATCCTTCTCGATTTAAGTTAACTGAGGCAGTATTATCCACGAACTTGGAAAAATGGGTGATGACAATTCCCAGCCAGGGTAAAAATAGGAGTACCCCGAGTAGAGACGATAATAAATACTTGGTTAGTTGGCGACTCCAGCGAAATCCTTCAGTGACTAAACTATAAATCCCATGTCCGATAGAAACGAAGGCGGAAAAGGGATGAGTATAAAGTCCTAGCGCCACAGTTATCCCGTAAATTCCCCAACTCCGTAAACGTTTCAATCGGATGGCTCGTAATAACGCGGCACTTGATAATAGAATAGTCACCGTCCACAAACTATATTCCCGTGCTTCTTGGGCGTACAAAATATGGAACGGAGAAATGGCTAGAATAACAACGCCAACCCAACTGACTGCAGATAACCCAAACAGCTCCCAACATAACCAGTACATACAAGGAAATGCCAGGAAACTAATTAACACGGATAAGCTGCGAATCGTTACAATTGAATCCGGAAAGAGTTGTAACCAGAACCGTGCCATTAAATAATAGAGAGGTGAATGTTCTGGATTTCCGGCTAAGGCGTTAATCGTGTCATTGAGATCTTTTTCCGGCGTGGGATACTGATACCGCTCTAAGAACGTGGCAACTGGAATGACTTCGCCGTCGAACGCCTGCTGGATGACTTCGGTTTGGGTATATCCAGAGATTCGCATCGAGGTCATCGTCTCATCGTACCAGTAAACCTTGCGATCGAGGTTGTAGACGCGGAAAAAGATTCCCAGTACGATTAAGGCAATCACTAAGTTGCGCCATCCGGTTGGACTTAAGGGTAATTTTTTTAACATCATTCACCAATTTTCACCCACGCGCCTTATTATAGGGGCTGCTGAATAAGTCTTGTGGTGAGGCTTCGGCACTGAGTAATTGATCAATCGTTTCGGGAAGCTGGCTAAACTCTTGGGCGGTGAGTCCAGATAGCGCCGCTTTCAATCCCGCTTCATCGGTTCCCCAACCTGCGATCGCTTGTCGCAGTTTTCCGGCGAGTACCCCATTCCCGTCAAAAATGATGGGTTAGATGCCGTGAAAAGTCTTAAAAACGGGAAATTACAGGATTTCTGTGACCAATAATTGCCACTCGATAACCAATGATTGGGGAATGGTTAAGGAAAGGGGTTGTCCCTGTTTAAGGGGTATGGAAAGGGTCAGGGATTCATCCGCTTGTAATTGGGCAAAGACATCGGTGACATCATACTGACCCACATTAGGCGCTGGCGCTTCTTGGGCAAAGACATCAGGGGCGGTGAGCAGTTTACCACCTGCTGTGGCAATTTCCAGGAATTGGGGATGGGTAAACTCAGCGATACCCGGAAAGCCGACTAACCGCAGATTCAGGTGCGTTGGCTGACCTGGTATGATTTTTTTGAACAGAACCACCTGCCAAGTTCGTCCGGATACATCTTTTAATGACTCCTGGGAATGATAGCGCATGATTCCGGGGGCGTCTTGGTGTTGTCGCAGTACAGCAACGGCTGGCGGAGTCAGGACTGTGGCTTGAAATAGGAGTAATACCAGCAGGAATCTACCAAGCGTTAGAAGCAAAGAAAAGTATCGCTGAATAGGATGAACCATAAGTATTCGATATCAAGCTAACTCAAAGATGTTTGCATATTTCCCCAGAAGGCTTCGCGCATTCGTTACCCCCGCCAGAAACAACTATCAATAATACCAGCGATAGATGTGTCGGGGCGACCTGCCCACCTAAATTAACAACTCAACTTCATTAAATTTTATCGGGTCGCCCTTTATTCTCGCTAACATGGGATATCTTATTTAAATTGTGCCATAGGAGAAATTCATCATGACCAGTCAAATTCCCAGCCAATCATCATTTTCATTGCAATTGCGCGATCGTATCGAATATCCTGAAGGAGGTGTGGTGAGTAAAGTTATCCATAAAGATGACCAGTGTGACCACACGTTGTTCTGTCTGGCGGCGGACACGAGCATTTCTGAACATACGTCACCTCGTAACGCTACGATTAATGTGATTGAAGGAAAGGGGATCTTTACTTTGGAGGGTAAGGAGATTCAATTAGAACCGGGCGTGTTTATTTCAATGGAGGCGAATGCGCCCCATGCTTTAAAAGCTGAACAAAATTTGGCGTTTCTGTTAACGCTCTGGAAAAATGAATGAGGTTGAAAATCCGAGGAGAAGTCAAGAGCCAGAATCAGCCTTGAACAAAGCTGCGTTATGCTTCACTCTCCTCACGATGGCGGCGTTACACAGCTAAAATTGTGGAATAGATTTTACCATTGAATCGGGCGCAAAGCTTTGCGCCCCTACAGTTTCTGGACGTAAGGTTAATTCATCAAATTGTTCATTGGGTTTAAACCCAAGGCGGGAAGACAGCGATAGGTGCAAGATGTGAGGGGCGGGTTTAGTTGCATCTGGGTGAGGGAAGAAACGATAATAGTCAAACCCGCTCTCTACATGTTCCCAATCCCCAATTAACCTAGATATGATACATCCCCTCGGCGAAACGGGAATACTTTAGTATAGCCGTCAAGCTAGTCCCGCTTTTGCCAAAGGATGTTCATGAGTCAACCATTACCCACCCCCGAATCCCTACCGCTTAACGCCCTGAAGGAACAACCCGACTTAACCGCAGCGCTATTGGATTTAATCGGGGCGTTGGTTGTTGTTCTGGATGCTCAAGGACGAATTGTTTATTTCAATCACGCCTGTGAACAGTTAACGGGTTATTTGCGCCAGGAAGTCCAAGGTAAATATGCTTGGGATTTATTAATCTTGCCGGAAGATGTCGCCTCAATTCAAGCCATTTTTGATCACTTAATCCCCGATGATTTCCCCAAACCCTGTGAAAGCTGCTGGGTGACGCGGGATGGAGACTGGCGCTGGATTGCGTGGATGGATACGGTTTGTTTGAATGAACAGGGGACTGTTGAGTATGTAATGGCTACAGGTCAGGATATCACAGAACGTAAACAGACAGAAAAGGCGCTGCGAGAATTGGCGACGTTGAATCAAGCGATTTTAGATAGTGCCAATTATACGATTATCTCTACTACTGTTGATGGTACGATTTCTACCTTTAATCGAGCCGCTGAAAAATGCCTCGGTTATTCGGCATCAGAAGTGGTTGGTAAAACCACACCCGCTCTATTTCATGACCCTAACGAAATTGTAGAGCGATCGCGCGAACTTTGCCAAGAACTTAATACTCCGATTCAACCTGGATTTGAGACATTTATCACCAAGGCTCGTCGGGGAGAGATTGATGAACGAGAATGGACTTATATTCGCCACGATGGGAGTCGCTTTCCGGTTTTACTCTCGATTACTGCTTTATATAACTCCGATAACCAAATCGTCGGATTTTTGGGGATTGGTAGTGATATTAGTCTCCGGAAACAAGCCGAACAAGCCTTGCGCGACAGTCAGCACTTTAGTCAACGCATTGCGGATACAGTTCCCAATATCTTGTACCTCTATGATGTGATAGAACAACGCAATGTTTATGCCAATCGTTCTACGGTTGAACGGTTAGGGTATACACCCGAAGACATTCAAGATATCGGTACAGATTTAATGTCTCATCTGGTACATCCAGCGGATATTCCTCACATTCTAGACCATCAACAGCGCTTTACAACTCTTGCAGAGGACGAGCATCTCACCCTTGAGTATCGGATAAAACATGCTAATGGAGAATGGCGCTGGCTGCGGAGTCGAGAGACGGTTTTTTCTCGAACCCTTGAAGAATTACCAAAACTGGTTCTCGGTATCGCTGAAGATATTACTGACTATAAACGGGTTGAGGATGTCCTGCGTCAAACCAATGAAGACTTAGAACAGCGGGTCAAACAGCGAACGGCTGAGTTAGAAAATGCCCATAAACAATTACGATTTCATGTCGAAAATTCCCCCTTGGGAGTGATAGAGTGGGATAGTCAGTTTCGGGTTCAGGGTTGGTCAAAACAAGCCGAGCGTATTTTTGGCTGGAAGGCGGAGGAGGTTCTGGACAAACAGTTGAATGATTGGCAATTTGTTTATCCGGATGACCTAGAATTTGTCCATCAGAAAGCCTTAAACCTGTTGAATCCAGAATCGCCACCTGAGATTATTGAAAACCGGAATCTAACTAAAGATGGCAATGTATTATATTGCCAGTGGTATAACTCTGTGTTGTTTGATGAATCAAACGCTGTCGTTTCTATTCTGTCTCTGGTGCAGGATCAGACAGAACGTAAGCAGGCTGAGGAACAACTCCAACAACTGAATCAACAGCTTCAGCGTTCTAACCAAGAATTAGAACAATTTGCCTACGTCGCCTCCCACGATTTGCGAGAACCCCTGCGGAAACTTAGGAGTTATAGTGATTTATTGGTGAAACGCTATCAGGGTCAGTTAGATGAACGAGCGGATAAATATATTAGCTATATTACCGATAGTGTCATCCGGATGCAGGCGTTAATTACGGATTTATTGACCTATTCACGAGTCAGTCGCAATGAACTGGTTTTAGAACCTACTGATTTAGGTGAAATTCTTCAGCAGACGTTAACGGATTTAAGTCCAGCGATTGAAGAAAATCAGGCAATTATTAATACCACACGCCTTCCCATTGTGCAAGCTAATTCTTTACAAATTAGGCAAGTTTTACAGAATTTAATTGCCAATGCGATTAAATTTCGCCGCGAACAGCCGCCACAAATTAATATTAAGGCTGACTGTCAGGATGATTTTTGGCAGATTTCCATTCAAGATAATGGGATTGGCATTGATCCTAACTATAGCGATCGCATTTTTGCCATTTTTCAACGCCTACATTACCGCGAAGAGTATCCAGGAACAGGGATTGGGTTAGCCATTTGTCAAAAGATAGTGGAACGTCACGGCGGAAAAATTTGGGTCGAGTCGGAATTGGGTCAGGGAAGTACCTTCCACTTCACGTTAATAAAGTAGAAACATAGCATCTACGTCTGGAACACTCGGTCGGGGCGGGTTTAGTCGCATCTGGGTTAGAAAAGAAACGAGAGTAGTGAAACCCGCCCCTACACAAAACCATATCCAAAACGTTACTTCCCCTGTTCCCTAAAAAATGACCATTATGTATATTCCCCACGGACATTGTTATCTTTGGCAAACGAATTTAGTTGGATTGCATGTTGTTGCTGATGGTTTGATCGCCTTAGCCTACTATTCGATTCCGATTACACTGCTGTACTTTATCCAAAAGCGGCAAGATGTACCTTTTAAAGGACTATTTTGGTTATTTAGTGCCTTTATTATTAGTTGTGGTACGACTCATTTAATGGGGATTGTCACCCTTTGGTATCCTATCTATTGGGTATCGGGATTGATTAAAGCCATAACCGCTTTTATTTCTATCTACACAGCTTTGGTAATAATGCCAATACTGCCGCAAGCCTTAAACTTACCCAGTCCCGCCAAACTGAAACAAATTAACGATGAATTAGCTACTCAAATTGTCCAGCGAGAGGACATAGAAACATCATTGCGGGAAACGCAAGAGCGATTTATTTTAGCGGTTCGGGGGTCAGGTGATGGATTATGGGATTGGAAGATTAGTACCGGGGAGGTTTATTACTCACCCCGATTTAAACAGATTTTGGGTTATGAGGAACAAGAAGGCGAAAATAATTATAATTTCTGGGAATCTAAAGTCCATCCAGAGGATCGCGATCGCGTTATGGCGGCGATGCAAGATCACTTAGAGAATCACGTTCCTTATGCCATAGAGTATCGCCTCCGCCAAAAATCTGGCGACTATTGCTGGATTTACGCTAGGGCGCAAGCAATTTGGGATGAAATGGGAAAACCGACGCGAATGGCGGGTTCAATTAGTGATATCACGGATCGCAAACGCGCTGAAGAAGCTTTACAGCAAAGTGAGGCAAAATATCGGGCGTTAATTGATACCACGCAGACGGGTTATGTGGTACTGGATCAACAGGGTAAAGTGCTGGATGCAAATCAGGAATATAGTCGCGTTACGGGACATTGTAATGTATCCGATATTCTCGGTAAAACAGTTTTAGATTGGACAGCACCTTATGATTTAGAACGCAATGCGGCGGAAGTGCAAAAGGCGTTCGTGGAACGATCGGTACAAAATTTAGAGATTGATTATTGTCATGCAAATGGTACAATTATTCCGATTGAAGTTAATGCCAGAGTGATCGACACCGACGAGGATTGTCGCATATTAGCCTTATGTCGAGATATTAGCGAACGCAAACAAGCCAGACAAGAACTTAAAGCCGCGATCGCGGATTTAGCCCGTTCTAATCAAGACTTAGAACAGTTTGCTTATGTCGCCTCCCATGATTTGCGAGAACCGCTGCGAAAAATTAGGAGTTACAGTGATTTGTTGGTGAAACGCTATCGAGGTAAACTGGACGAACGCGCTGATAAATATATCGCCTATATTACCGATGCGACCCAGAGAATGCAAAGCCTGATTAGCGACTTGTTAACCTATTCACGGGTAAGTAAACCGGAACTGATTCCCGAACCCACAGATTTGGGAGGAATTCTTAATAAAACCCTGGCAGATTTAAGTCCTCTGATTAAAGAAAATCAGGCAATAATTACCGCCGATTCTTTACCAAAAGTGAACGCCAATCCGACACAAATGGCGCAACTGCTGCAAAACCTGATTACCAATGGGATTAAATTCCGTACTCAACAGCCGCCTCGCATCCATATCACCGCGACGCGAGAGGGTCAATTTTGGCAGATTGCGGTTCAGGATAATGGTATCGGAATAGAGACACAGTATCGCGATCGCATCTTTGTCATTTTCCAGCGCCTCCATTACCGGGAAGAGTATCCAGGGACAGGGATTGGACTCGCCGTCTGCAAAAAAATTGTCGAACGTCACGGCGGACAAATCTGGGTAGAATCAGAATTAGGACAAGGTAGCACCTTTTACTTTACACTACCCGCCGTGTAGGAGAGATGGGGAAGATGAGGGACACCTCGACTTACCTCGACTTCGCTCGGTAACACGCTCGGTGTGTCAGATGGGGAAGATGAGAGAACTTTCCTTGTCTGTGTAATCAGTGTCAATAAGCTCTCACCTCCCTACCCCTATCTCTCCAATAAATCCGTGAAATCAGTGTTTTGACAAATGACAAACAACGTTAGTTTTCCCCAGAGTTTGGGAACTATCTCATAAATGGGAATAGTGCGAGAATTATCCACAAACACTGTATGTTATGACCTGCTTGATGAACCCAACAACTAAAGCGATTGAAATTCTCCTCGTCGAAGATGATCCGGGGGACATTGACTTAATTGAAGAAGCCCTAGAAGATGCCAAATTACAGATTAATCTCAATAGTGTCAGGGATGGGGTTGAAGCGCTGGCTTACTTGCGGCGAGAAGGGAAATATACTCAGGCTATCTCGCCAGACTTAATTCTACTGGATCTCAATCTACCCCGTCGAGATGGGCGTGAGGTACTCCAGGATATTAAAGGTGACAACTACTTTAAACGCATCCCTGTGGTGGTTTTAACCACGTCTGATGCTGAGGACGATATTCTGAAGTCCTACAACCTGGGTGCTAACTGCTATGTATCCAAACCGCTGGGTATGCAAGACTTTATCAAAATTGTCGAATCCATCGAAAACTTCTGGTTTACCGTTGTCAAACTTCCACCCAAATAATTACCATGGACACCTCTCCTATCCGAGTATTACTCATTGAAGATGACCTCGGTGATGCTGATTTAATCACAGAATTCCTCGATTTGGTCAAGTCAACTCCGTTCCAAATTACTCACCATCGCTGTTTGCAAGAGATACTACAGCCGAGGGTTCAAGATGCTTATGATGTCATCTTATTGGATTTGTCATTACCCGACAGTTTCGGCTTAGAAACCGTTGAGCAGGTGTACAATCAGTTTGCCACGATCCCCATTGTCATTCTCAGTGGCTTAGAGGATGAATCACTCGCCACAATTGCGGTTCAGAAAGGAGCGCAAGATTATTTAGTTAAGGGTGATTTTGACAGTAATTTATTAGTGCGTTCTATCCGCTATGCCATTGAACGGGCTAAAATAATCCAATTACTCAATCAAAAAGAGCAACAATTAGAACAGGCAAATGAACAACTCGAACATCGCGTCGCTGAACGAACCAGTGAACTCCAACAAGCCAATAATCAATTACGAACCTTAGAATCTCAGTTGCGGCTGGCGCTGGCTCAAGAACAAGAACTCAGCCATTTCAAATCCCGGATTATATCTACTGTTTCTCATGAATACCGCACGCCTTTGACAACAATTAACTCATCTGCCGAAATTCTGGAACGGTATCTCCACAAATTGGATGCACAGAAACAGCGTAAACATTTCCAGCGGATTCAGGCATCGGTTAAACATCTAACCGCTTTAGTGGAAGATGTGCTATTTATTAACAAAGCAGAACTTGAGAAAGTCGAGTTCAACCCAGAACCTATCTATTTAGTTAGCTTTTTTGAAGAAATCGTTGAAGGATTACAAATTACTGTCGATGAGAAACATCAGCTATTTTTCAAGCATCACGGGAGTTGTGAATGCGCTAATTTCGACCCTAAGTTACTGCGACAAATGATTACTAATTTGCTCTCGAATGCGATTAAGTATTCGCCGCAGGGGGGTAAAATTACGCTAACGTTAACCTGTGAAGACAAGCAGGTTGTATTTCAGGTGCAGGATCAGGGAATCGGTATTCCCCCAGCCGATCAAGCGAAGTTATTTGAATCCTTTAGTCGCGCCGGAAATGTGGGAACGATTGCCGGAACCGGGTTAGGATTATCAATTGTTAAAAAATGTGTTGATTTACACGGGGGTGAGATTACAGTAAAAAGCGAGGTCGGTTTGGGTACAACCTTTACGGTGAAATTACCTTTAATTAAGTAATAAATAATAAGTCATATTGTAGGGGCGGGTTTAGGTACTCAGATAAGCTTCTCACCGATAAGTGAAGAGCAAAACCCGCCCTTCACTTATCGGGGCTTCTGGATTTCTGCATTCTTAAGCTGTCATTCGTTTAAATTAGGTATTAGTAGCGAGCAAGATGCAAAGCCTGCGGCATGGCTTCGCTTAACGCACTACAAAGATTGCGCTATTATAATCTTCCTCCTTCTCTTCTGCCTTCTGCCCTCCGCCCCTCTACTCTCTGCCTTCTTGAATCCTTTAATACTATAGCCATCCTCGCAGCCAATAGACGGCTGTCCCAATATATTCCTTAATCGCCCGGGTCGTCATATCTAAATTTTGAGTATCTGGCAAACCATTCAATAAAATAGCCGCTAGACTACTATTCGGTTCATTCAATTCTTGTTGAGTAACCAAAAAATCAGTCGGTGCTGGTATCACATCAATCCCCTGACGCTGGAAAACCCGCAGTGCGCGGGGCGTATGCATGGCAGAGGTCACTAATAATACCTGCTTTATCCCTTCTTGCTGTAAAATTTGCCGCACATTGACGGCATTTTGGTGAGTGTTCAGAGACGCCGGATCTTGCAAAATAGCTGAGGGAGGAACGCCAATCATTTCCAAGATTTGAGCCATATCCGCTGATTCCGGAGAACCCCCACCCCGCCACTCAATCCGCCCCCCAGAGGCAATAATCACAGGGGCTTTCCCTTGCTGATAAAGCTGCGCCCCATAGAAAACGCGATCGCCTGCTTCATTTAAATCCGGTGCAGGGCGCGGCGGAATGGCGGATCGAGTCGCCCCACCCAAAATCACGATCGCCTCCGCCTGGGGTAACTCGGTTGGCGGAATATGCTGCCACTCTAGGGATTGAACCATGCTATGGGCAACCCAACCGTTACTGGCGACTAATAAGATGATTAATCCTAAGGCGATAGGGATAGGAACCAAGCGGGGGCGTTTCCAGGACAAGACTAACGCCACAACCATGAGTACGCAAGCAAGTCCTAATGGATATACAAATAAGGGGAGTAACTTGGAGAGAAATAAAAACATACGAAAATTAAATACAGAATTCTGATTGTATCCAGCCTTATGGTAAGGTTAAAGATGCACTAATAGACTCCTCTACTGTATAAAGCGCTATACAGTCCTCCTCCTAACCCAACTGACTGGTCTGTATCTAAAAGCGTTAATTGAGGTGGGGATCACTAACCTCAACAAAAATGCAACAATAAAAGTAACCTAAACTCATTCTGAAGTGGAATGCTTCGCCCCGGCGACGCCGATATCTTAAATTTCCTTGAACAAATCCAGCTGGCTCGAAACGTCACGGCTGGTTTGCGCTGCTATCGTCTGCGAACGATGTGCTTACATTTTGGGCGATGGCTGAAATTAAACAAAACCCAACTTCGCCAGCTTGTTTTCCTGAGTTACTGTCATGGCTTAGGCAAACTCAGCATTCCTGACTCGATCTTACTCAATCCCGGTTCCTTAAGTGAACAGGATTGGGTAAAAATTCGCGAGTATCCCGAAGTGTCTGCTTTGATCTGTAAGCAGCTTCCGGGGTTGAGAGAATTTGTCCCCCTAGTCTTGTCTCATCAAGAACGACTCAATGGCACCGGCTATCCCAGAGGACTCAAAGGCGATGAAATTCCATTTATTGTCCAAGTGTTCCAGCTTGTCAACATCGCCGATGCGATTATCAGTAAGCGACTCCATCGCACCCGGAACGAACCCTCAAGCGATCGCCCCTACTGGATGCAAGCCATAGAGGAGATTACCAAGGAGATGGAAGCAGGCGCACGCGATCCCAACTTATGTGAGAAATTTTTCCGATTTCTGGAGCTGTTCTACCAAGGCGGCGGGTGATGGGAAGATTGGGGAGATGGGGAAGATGGGGAAGATGGGGAAGATGGGGAAGATGGGGAAGATGGGGAAGATGGGGAAGATGGGGGAGCGTCTATTGTAGGGGCGGGTTTTACCTCTAACGTTTGAAATGGTGCGTTACGCTTCGCTAACGCACCCTACACCTACACCCGCCCTGATAGAGTGCAATAATTCTTCGACCAATGACCAATAGGTTATGGTAGAGATTAAACTGGCACGATAGACGGATGGTTGCCATGAAAAAGTTTTTGTTACTGTGTTTGTTTGTGATTGGGCTAGGTTTTGCCCTGTTCAACTTTAAAGGGTTGGCAAATCAGGGGGAATTTGGCTCAATTGTACTGGATTTCCGGGAAGATATTCCCGCTACAGAGATTAGCGCTGAGGTGGACGCGATCGCGCAAAAATACGGCGTGACACCGCGACTCAATAGCGAATTCTCTGACGTTGACAATATTTACATTTTGGAGGGAGATAAACAAGTCCTGCGTCAGCTCAAACGCTCAGAACTGGCAAAGGACACGGAATATATTGAACCCAACTACATCTACAGTACGTTTTTTGTTCCCAACGACCCCAGCTATAGCCAGCAATGGAATCTTCGCAGCATTAATGTGGAAGCCGCCTGGGATGAGACGCGGGGAAGTGGGATTACGGTAGCGGTGATTGACACTGGGGTTAGTCCGGTTCCTGATCTCAAAGATACCAAACTCGTCGAAGGGTACGACTTCGTAAACGATAAAGTTGACGCCTTCGATGATAATGGTCACGGGACTCACGTTGCTGGAACTATTGCTCAATCCACCAATAATAGTTACGGCGTTGCTGGCGTCGCGTATGAAGCTAGTCTCATGCCCTTAAAAGTCTTGAGTGCAGGTGGCGGTGGTACGATTTCCGATATCGCGGAAGCGATTAAATTCGCCGCCGATAATGGCGCGGATGTGATCAATATGAGCTTGGGCGGTGGCGGTGAAAGTCAACTGATGCAAGAAGCGATCGACTATGCCTATAACAAAGGTGTGGCGATTATCGCAGCAGCAGGAAATGCTAACCAAAATTCCGCCTCCTATCCCGCCCGCTATCCCCATGTTCTCGGTGTTTCTGCGGTAGATTCCGCTGGCGTGAAAGCCCCCTATTCTAACTACGGTGCAGGGGTTGACATTTCTGCCCCTGGTGGTAGTGAAGCGGGTAAGATTATCCAAGAAACCATTAATCCCAAAACCAACACGGCTGTTTTTTCTGGCTTTCAAGGTACCAGTATGGCAGCTCCCCACGTTGCTGGAGTCGCAGCTTTGGTGAAAGCGAGTGGGATCAATGATCCTGATGAAATTTTCACCGTTCTCCAACAATCCAGCCGCCAGATTGAAGATGATCCCCTCAACCACTTTGGCGCGGGACAATTAGATGCCTCAGGTGCAGTGCAATTGGCGGCGAAGGGACAAATTACCTTCCGTGATTTCTTCCGTTGGTTGCGCGATAACGGGTATCTGAATCTCCGCTTCTGGATTGATGGTGGTGCAGTGGCGCTGCTGCCGAAAGTTCTCATGGTTCTGGGTTCCTACCTCTTGGCGTGGTTCTTACGGAACTATTTGTCCTTTGGCTGGAGTTTGACCACGGGGTTAGTAGCTGGAAGTTCGGGATTATTTTTCCTGCGTGGCTTCTATATCTTTGACTTACCCCAGTGGCCCCTACGAGTCATGGGCAGTTCGATTCCGGAACTGGGTACTGCGGTTCAAGGTAGTGGGGTATTAAATCCCATTTTTGCCAGCGTGCTGATTCCCTTTATCTTAATCGCATTGTTCCTGGGACATCCCCAATGGAAATGGGTGGCGATTGGTTCAGCCTTGGGTGTTGCCAGTTGTTTGGCGGTGAGTGCGATAATGTCTCCCAGTGTTCTGTGGTTAGGTAGTGGCATTGGAGCGCGTCTATTCTTAATGACGAATGCTCTCCTCTGCTTCGGACTTGCCTATTTTGCCTCTAAAGAAGAGGGGAGATTTGCATGAGCATTAATGTCACGGGCAAAATCGAACACAAGGATATTGGTGTCGGGACTTGGGCATTAGTGGCTGAGTCTGGAGAAACCTATGAACTTCAGGATCTCCCCGATGAGTTAAAGCAATCTAACCTGAACGTGAAGGTGCAAGGACAGGTGCGAGAGGATGTAATGACCACAGCAATGATTGGTCCTGTTCTCCAAGTGCAGTCCTTTGAGGTGATATAGCGTTACGCGCTAGGCTTTCTTGCAATAGGCAATAGGCAATAGTGAAGAAAAAAGCTTACCTGACAAGGGATTAAGCGATTTGAATTTTTCTTCGTTTGTCCTAACCCTAATGCGTAGTGCCTATAACTTAACGTAAACCCGATTAGCTCCCATTGACTAGATCCCCGACTTCTTGAAGAAGTCGGGGATCTAATTAATTAATCTTCTAATTAATTCAACTATTGAGCAGAGGGATAGATGGATTTAGCAATGAATACAGGCTGATTCTCGTATTCGGCTTCCAGTTGGCGTTTGACATCCAAATCCCAGGTTAAATCATAATCCCGCTCAAATTCAGCCGCGATAAAGGGACGTATCTCACCTGTCACGACAACATCTTCACCTTCGACCATGGTTCTCTCCGGTGGGACTAAGGTGAAGACTAACAAGTCACCGCCACCGGCTAACTGATCTTCATCGAGGGTAAAGGTATTGTTACTCATGATTTCTTCCACTTCACCCTCTACAGCCACAGTTTGATTGTAGAATTGGCTAGGATCTTCGGTAATTTCTCCGGGTTTGGGCGCAAGTGCCAGTGATTCAGCGACAATAGCAGGCTGTTGTTCGTAGTCGGTATCGAATTGGAAGTCTAAGTCGAATTCTTCCTCAAACTCTACCATATTAAACTGACGCACTTCACCGGTGACTTGGACTTCAACATCCTCCTCTTCTGGCAGCATAAAGGGTTCGCCTGAGGTATTGACCACGATAATCTCATCACCAAAAAGCTCATCCTCTGAGAGGGTAAAGGTGACATTATCCAGAACATCTCTCACTTCGCCTCTGATGCTCACGCTTTGACCGATGAGTTGTTCGGTGTTCTCCTCGACTTCCTCAGCCGTTACGTTTTCTTCCTCTTGTCCATCGGTGACAACATCTTGGGTAGTGTCGGCGCAGGAGGGAAGCAGCACCGCCATCAGCGCTAAGGCGATCGCACTAGCAGGTAAGCTTTTACGATAGTGTTTAATAAACATGTATGAATGTCCTCTGAATATTCAGCAAATCTTAGAAGTTAAGGCTTCCACCATTCATTCAAAGGCAATCTAGCCGCGATCGCATCTTTCTCAGGAGTAGCAATCAACTCTATCCCATGGAGGATTTTGGCGAATAGGGAGATGGGGAAGCTGGGGAAGCGATGTAGAGACGTAGCATGCTACGTCTGGAAGCAGGGGGAGATATTGATAAAAAAATGATCTAAACTGCTTGGGATATATTTATTAGTCTTCCAGTTCCGGTCAATGCCAAACAAAAGCAATCACGATTTAATCCGGGAAGCCGAAGCAACCCGTGTGCAGATACTCAGTGAAGCCCTACCTTACATCCAGCAGTTTGCTGGGAGGACGGTTGTGGTTAAGTATGGGGGGGCGGCGATGAAGGATAGCAGCCTCAAAGATAAAGTGATTCGGGATGTTGTCTTCTTATCCTGTGTCGGCGTTCGTCCTGTCGTGGTTCACGGCGGTGGTCCAGAAATTAATAGCTGGTTGGATAAGCTGGGGATTGAACCGCAGTTTAAGGATGGGTTGCGGGTAACGGATGCACCCACGATGGATGTGGTGGAAATGGTTCTCGTGGGGCGAGTGAATAAAGAGTTAGTCTCGCTAATTAACCGGGCTGGGGGTTTAGCCGTGGGACTTTGCGGTAAAGACGGGAATTTAATCAAAGCCCGTCCGGAAGGGCGCCAGGGGATTGGCTTTGTTGGAGAAGTCAGCAGTGTGGATATTAAACTGGTGGACTCTTTGGTCAAAAGTGGCTATATTCCGGTTGTGTCAAGTGTTTCGGCTGATGAAACGGGTCAAGCCTATAATATCAATGCTGATACCGTTGCTGGCGAAATTGCTGCCGCTTTGGGAGCAGAAAAGTTAATTCTACTCACTGATACTCCGGGGATTTTGCAGGATTACAAAGATCCTTCCACTCTCATGGCTAAGCTGGATATCCAACAAGCACGAGAGTTAATGGCATCAGGCGTTGTGGCTGGCGGTATGATACCTAAGGTTAACTGTTGTGTGCGATCGCTAGCTCAAGGGGTACGGGCGGCTCATATTATTGATGGTCGAATCCCCCACGCTCTACTTTTAGAAATTTTTACCAATAAAGGAATTGGTTCTATGATTGTGGCTTCTGAATTTACGACGTAGTGGCTTGACCCACTTAAAATAGGGTTTTGTTTGTAGTGAGAACTTTAGTTCTCCGAGCTGGAGAGGGCTGAGGTTCCCTCACTACTTAGGGTCTGCTGAATAAGTCTTGTGGTGGGGAAAAGGCTTTTATGCAGGAGGCAGAAGGCAGAAGGGAAGAGGGTTTAATCCAACCCACAATCGTTGTCCTGGGAGTATCTTTCTCACGCTAGGTGCTAGGTTTTTTACA
>NZ_JAVJUO010000232.1:0-14017 GCF_040220555.1 Coleofasciculus sp. C1-SOL-03 | reverse complement strand
ACGAAAAATAGGGCGTTTCGGCTTTTAGAAGTTAGCTTGACCGAACAAGATTCTGTACGGTTTTCCTCCCTTGTCCTCTTGTCCCCCTTGCCCTCCTTGTCTTGTCCCAACCATAAAATAAAAAACCTACACCTGTAAGCCTTCATTCCCCCCCTCCCGGCTAAATGGAAACACCGGGGCGAAAGATGGGGGTGCAGGTGTTCAGTTAAACCAATCGCCATTGCCTTCAACACCAACGCATCCAACGAGGACCAATACTCCACCCGCTCATCCCCAGCCCAAAACACCCGTAATTCCCGAAACCTATAGGTTCCTTCCCGCAATTGCTGCTGGAGACGGGATTTTTTCTCATCCCACCAGCGCCGCACCTGCCAAACATCCGAATTGAAATGATGGTGGGCGCGTTTAGCACACAACCACCCAAAAGCCTGGTCTAATACCTGATCCGACGCAATGCGATCGATTAACATCTTCCCTTGTTTATCATCGTGGTGGCACACCGAAAATGGTGGATAAGAAATGTAGGGGCGCACCGACGTGCGCCCGTTTCCCGTCGCCTGGTGCGCCCAACTCAACCATTAATCTATTCCACAATTTTAGCTGTACACCTCCGTGTGATATCTTGTCCGGTGGAATACTTACACTATCGGTGGAGAGAAGGCAGAAGGCTCCAAGGGAAGGAAGAAGATTGCAAGGCAAAAGGGAATAATGACTGTTTAGGCGGACATGATATGAGAAAGTGCTGTCTACTAAGCAATCGTGCGATCGCAGTACCTCTGTGTCAAGGTACAAATAATGTCAGGGCAAAATAATGTCAGGGCAAATATTATAATAAGGGCGCACGTCAGCAAGGGCGCACGTTAGGCAAAGGGCGCACGTCGGTGCGCCCCTACATAATCCGCAAATCCTTTATCGTCGTTCCATTCCCTGCACGGGATGGATGATTAACCATCAGCGACATTCTGCGATCGCTCCCCTTTAAGTTGAGCTTTGAAGTGATGAGGAAAGAGTCTATAGGTGGACACATTTTTCCATGATGAAATAGTACCTAAAAAATTAGCCCAAGTCAAGCCGCTATCGTATAAATGGGTAAAAATGTAAGAGCGATCGCAACACTGATTTCACGGATTTATAGAAACGTTTTGGGTGGGGAGTGAGAGGTTAGCCCCACTGATTTCACGGAGGCGTTAGTTCTCAATAGCCAGAAGATGTAAGAATTGTCGGGAAATTATTAAGTTCTCTGTGTCAATCTGTGTGCTTCACGCTTTGTGTCTTCTCTTTAGTGCCACTCAATCGGTGTAATCTGTGTTTTTGAAGTGATCAGGAAAGAGTCTATAGGTGGACACATTTTCCCATGATAAAATAGTACCTAAAAAATTAGTCAAAGTCAAGCCTCTATCGTATAAAAGGGTAAAAATAGAAGTGCGATCGCGTTAGAGTTAGGTTGAGACGTGAAGCCAAGGAAAGCCAAAAGCTCTATAATTTAAAAGGATCTGTAAAAAATGAGGACTTATGACTAAGAGTGACTTAAGGGAAATTGAACGTGCTGTCAGTCAACTCTCCGATGAAGATCTGGTAAAATTTAGGACTTGGTTTGCTGAATTTGATGCAGCCAATTGGGATCGGCAATTTGAGACAGATGTTGTGGCGGGTAGGCTCGATGCACTAGCCGACAAAGCCTTAAACGATTTACGACAAGGAAGATGTACTGATTTGTGAAACATCGAGCTACCCCCGATTTTTGGTATTATTATCGACAGCTACCCTCTGACATCCAAGAACTTGCTGATAAATGTTACGAGTTGCTCAAACAAGATCCTCGATATCCCTCACTACATTTAAAGAAAGTCAGTCGATTTTGGTCAGTTAGAATTGGTTTACACTACAGAGCGATTGCAGTCGAACAGGATAATGATCTAGTTTGGTTTTGGATCGGAACACACGCCGAATATGACAAACTATTAGGCTCAAAGTAGCGATTACCATAACACTGATTTCACAGATTTATGGAAACGGTAGCGGTGGGGTGTGAGAGGTTAGCCCCACTGATTTCACAGAGGCGTTAGTCCTCAATAGCCAGAGGATGTAAGAATTGTCGGGATATTATTAAGTCCTCTGTGTTAATCTGTGTCCTTCACGCTTTGTGTCTTCTCTTTAGTGTCACTCAATCCGTGTAATCTGTGTTTTTGAAATGATAAGTATAGAGTCTATAGGCTGGCACATTTCCCCATGATGAAATAGTACCTAAAAAATTAGCCAAAGTCAAGCCTTTATCGTATAAATGGGTAAAAATAGAAGTGCGATCGCGCGATTGGTAGGTTGAGTGCGATCGCCCCATCAATTGGTTCGCCGAACGCTTTCAATCAGCTTTATATTAGCTCTCTCGCCATTCATTCACCAATATCTCAACTTCAACGCCCTTCTCATTAGCAAGCTTGTTCATCACCTCATTGACATCGGGTTCAAGATAAATGGGAAAGTTAAAAACGGCATCAGGATGATAAAACTTGCCACGTTCACCCTTAGAAAAATCATAGTCTGCTTTCATTAATTCTCCTCCCTATACTGTCTCATTTCTCGATTTGTTGCTTTCCGTGCCGAAATAATCCGAATTTGGCACAATTCATCGTTAATCTGTTCGTAAGTATGTACGACAACGCGAACCAAACCTGTGCTGTCTATTCCCATCGTAATCCAGCGTTCTTCATCCTGGCTATGTTCTAAGATCATAAATAGATAGCTGATTGGGATCGTTAAAGATTGTCGCGGCTTGACGAAAAGAAACTCGGTGTTTACGAATGTTTTGCTGGTCTTTGGTCGAGTCCCAATCAAAGCTATAACGCAATCCTTACCTCACTCTCTGCCTAGGCTACAACAATTCTAACTTAGCTGTTGCGATCGCACGATTATCAGTGTACTGGGTGGGAAGGTGTTAAGCCTGGTTATCCGATGGGGTTCAACCAAGGCGCGATCGCAGCATCTGTGTGTCAAGGTACAAATAATGTCAGGGCAAATATTATAATAAGGGCGCACGTCAGCAAGGGCGCACGTTAGGCAAAGGGCGCACGTCGGTGCGCCCCTACAATATTATCCCCAAATCCTTTATCGTCGTTCCATTCCTTTCACCGGATAGGATGATTAACCATCAGGGAAATCCTCTGATCGCTCCTGTTTCTGTTTTGCTTTGAAGTGATCAGTACAGAGTCTATAGGCTGGCACATTTTCCCATGATGAAAGAATACCTAAAAAATTAGCCAAAGTCAAGCCTCTGTCCTATAAATGAAATGGGTAAAACTAGAAGTGCGATCGCCTATCCTAAAATTGAGGATAAACACCAGCGCGATCGCACCCACTTTCCTTACAAGTCAACCCTTAGACGATACCAACGGTTAAGCTACGCTAACGCAAATTCAGTATATTGTCTAACATGAGGTGGATGAAACGCTAAAACAATCTCCTCTCGTGTAATTCCTTTGTGTAACAAATCTGTCGCCACTCCATCCTCTGTCCAATCTTCCTCAATCCAAATTTTGTTATCTTTTAAACGAATATGAATCATCACACTCTTAATCCGCTCATCCTTGTGCCATCCCATCAACAGCAAAAGGTACTGATCGTGTACCTGATCAAAGGCTAAAGCACTTTCAGTTGTCGAACCCGATTTTTCATTGAGTTGATGATACTCTGTTAAAATATCTTGGATGATTTGCCGATAATGCTTTAATCTATCCATAACACTGATGTTACTGATTTATAGAAACGGTAGCGGTGGCGGGTGAAAGATTAATCGCACTAATTACACGGAGGCGTTAGCGATCGCTGTTTGGGTTAGTAGGGTGCGTTACACTTCGTTAACGCACCATCCAAACATAAAACGGTGCGTTACGGCGCAAAAATCCCCAATTTTTTAACATGAACCCAAGCCAGCGCCTAACGCACCCTACGGGATAAATAATTCATGCGATCGCGCTTTGGCTGCATCCCATCGGATAACCAGGCTCAACCCCTTCCCATCCTGTACATTGATCAATCGTGCGATCGCGTTAGGGTTGGGTTAACGAGGAAGAGTGGGATCACCCAAGGAACGAAAAAGTTTAAGCCCAAATCAAGGAATTGCCGTGAAAATAGGGGAAGAAGAACTCATCTTTGATAATATTCATCACCAGGGCATTTCCCGAAAAGCTTGGCTGAATAACCTCTACTGTCCCATCAAAGACTTTGGCGGCGATTTCCAAATTACAGAGACTGACTTTTAAATCCTAATGGGAATTGAGTTAAAATAAAGTGACAATCCAAACCAAGAGGTGAAAGATGAGTGACTTATATGATCTACTCCAGAAAATACAAAAACGACCTTCAATGTACCTAGGAAAGCCCCATATTAGCAACCTGCGCTCTTGTTTATCAGGTTATAACCTAGCCCGCCGTCAATTAGGAATTCCCCCAACCAAACACGAGCAAGAATTTGTCGAATTCCCAAATTGGATCAAGAAAAAATTTAACATTAGTACAGGACAATCCTGGGATAATATAATACTATTTTATTCGGAAGATGAAAGAACCGCTTTGAATAAATTTTTTGAATTATTTCAAGAATTTACCCAAGAATCAGAGAAAAACGGCAAACATGAATCCACAGAAGAGCAAGTGGAATCGCCAATCTTGTAGTCGCGTAGCACCCCGAAGTCAAATAGATGAACATTACATATTACAGAAGGGGAGAAACCGTAGGGGCGCACCGACGTGCGCCCTTGGTCAGACTGCGACGTGCGCCCTCGGTCTCTTTCACAGAGGCGTTAGTTTTCAATAGCCAGAAGATGTAAGAATTGTCGGGAAATTATTAAGTCCTCTGTGTCAATCTGTGTGCTTCACGCTTTGTGTCTTCTTGGGAGTGCCATCCAATCGGTGTAATCTATGTTTTTGAAGTGATGAGGAAAGAGTCTATAGGCTGGCACATTTTCCCATGATGAAAGAATACCTAAAAAATTAGCCAAAGTCAACCCTCTATCGTATCAATGGGTAAAAATAGAAGTGCGATCGCGTTAGGGTTGGATTGAGGGGAGAGAGTGCGATCGCCGATCAAGTGACATGATAAGCCGTAATAGCAACTGCGCCATCTGGACTATAAATTGCTTCTATTCGCCTGAAACTTGCGTGAACCTACCAAACTTTAATCCGATTTCCTTTAGCTGGAGCCGTACCCACCTGACTATATCCGGCAGCAATTAAAAGCGCTTCAAATGCAGGAGTTGGCAGAATTTTAACCGTGATTTTGGCAATGCCATCCAGATCATGCTGATCAAGGGTCATAGCTACCTTGATAGGTACTATAGATCCGATACCCAGGTAGAACCAGTGCTATACCCCACCAACTATGAATAATTCCAGGATAGGTTTCTTCCGGTTCACTCCCACCTAACCTAATTTTCAGATCACCTAGCCAAAGATAAAATCCTGGAACGAGACTATCTAAGCTGTAAGCGATCGCTTGCAATTGAGAATCGGATTGTTGCCTAGGTTTAACTGACTTTTTTTTATCCGAGTGAGACGTTGACATAAACAGAATTTGAAGTGACGAGTATAGAGTCTATAGGTGGACACATTTTCCCATGATGAAATAGTACCTAAAAAATTAGCCCAAGTCAAGGCTCTGTCGTATAAATGGGTAAAAATAGAAGTGCGATCGCTGTAGGGTGTGAAAACGCAAGTGTAACGCACCATCCCAACCGAAAACGGTGCTACTGCGGCGAGAAAATCCTCAATTTTTTAACTAAACCCAAGCCAGCGCCTAACACACCCTGTGACTTATATGACCTAATCCAGAAAATTCAAAAACGACCTTCAATGCACCTAGGAAAGCCCCATATTAGCAACCTGCGCTCTTGTTTATCAGGCTATAACCTAGCCCGCCGAAAATTATGAATTTCCCCAACCAATCATGAGCAAGAATTTGTAGAATTTTCCAATTGGATCACGAAAAAATTTAATGTTAGCACAGGACAATCCTGGGATAATATAATCCTCTTTTATTCGGAGCATTACATAACATATTACAGAAGGAAAGAAACCGTAGGGGCGCACCGACGTGCGCCCTTAGTCAGACTGTGTCCTTTGGTGGTAGCGGGTGAGAGGTTAGTCACACGCTCTTTCACAGAGGTGTTAGTTCTCAATAGCCAGAAGATGTAACAATTGGCGGGAAATGTGCGCTTTGATCTCCCCTGATAGTATTAACCCTATCTGAAGTCGGCTGGAGAGCCTCATTCTATCTAGGTAATCTGTGTTTGGCTCTCCAGATGTTACCTCTTTAAGTGCGATCGCCTCATGGTGTCCGAACTGGCCCCCAATCCTAGCATCCCTGGGTACGGTGGGATTTTTCCAATAGTTGAGATACAATTTGAGCGCTGGAGTGACTTAAACCCCTTAAAAATAAAAAATGATAACCATTGGTAGACAAAATCGATTGCCCCCCTGGGATGCCTCAACGCCAACGAAAGCGATGCTAGGATGACGCTAGATTGCCAAGTCTTACGCATCGGGATTTTACTGAGAAGGAAGCTTGGCTTCATCCATCCGGCAAATTTTGATCCCAAGCCCTAAAATAAGCAAAAGGTCATGGCGGCTTGTGGTTTAATTGAGGAGTTCAAGTGTCAAATTCTATCCCAAAGCACGAAGATCCATCAAGTCAGTTGAATTCAGAGGCAGTAACGGAACAAGAAACCCAGGCTGCCTCAGAGGATCAGATTCAACCCGACTCCCAGCCAAAACCGTCACCAGGCTTGGGTCTGGTGAGACGATGCCAACGGGGGGTAACGGTGACGATGAATGGGATCAAGGGCATTCCTCGTACCCTAGTGAAGACATTTGTCGGACCCCCTCCTATCTATCGTCGGCGTAAGTTTTGGGTGGGGATAGGAATGGTGGGGATCAGTGGTGGGGCGATCGCCTTCGGTTTGGGTTGGCAAACCCTGGAAGAAACCTTACCGGAGTCCACGGATGATGTGTTGACCTATATCCGGGATGAGACAATTACCGTAAAAGCCGCCGATGGTACGATTCTCCAGCAAATTGGACCAGCGACTCACGATAATCTAAAAATATGGGAAATTCCCGACAAGCTGAAACAAGCATTTATTTCGATAGAAGACCAACGCTTTGAAAAGCATAGCGGACTGGATTACCAAGGGATTGTCCGGGCGGCGTTCTCGAATCTGTTAGCCAGAGATGTGGTGGAAGGCGGCAGTACGATTACCCAGCAGTTGGCGCGAATTGTCTATTTTGATCAGCAACAAACCCTAGGGCGTAAGCTCAAAGAAATGCGGATGGCGCAAAAAATTGAGCAGGATTTGGAGAAAGATCAAATCTTGGAGCGCTATTTGAATCTAGTGTATTTGGGGTCTGGGGCGTATGGTGTCGCGGATGCAGCTTGGGTGTATTTTAGTAAACCCGTTACAGAATTGACCTTGGCGGAAATGGCAACCTTGGCAGCTTTGCCACCCGCACCCAGCGAGTATTCTCCCTTTATTAACAAAGAAATAGCCCAAGAGCGGCGGAATGTGGTGCTGCGCCGGATGCAGAAAAATGGGTATATTACCGAAGGGGAAGCAGACGCCGCGATCGCGACTCCCTTAAGGACAAAGCGCAGCAACCCGAAGCGTTTAGACCGACAGGCGTCTTATTTTACCGAATATATTCAACAAGAACTGCCGAAATACGTTCCCCCCGATGTTTTAGGCAAAAAGGGATTGATTGTGGAAACAACCCTCAATCCGCAGTGGCAAGTAGCCGCAGAAGCAGCGGTGGCAGAGACAATCGAAACCTATGGCAAATACCAACGGTTTGAACAAGCTGCATTAGTGGCAATTGATCCGCGTAATGGTCAAATCAAAGCCATGGTTGGGGGGAAGGAGTTCTTAGATCAGCAATTTAACCGCGTCACCCAGGCACAACGTCAACCGGGTTCGACATTTAAAACATTTGTTTACACAACCGCGATCGCGGCGGGTTTCTCTCCCTATCAAAGTTATCAGGATGCCCCCTTTGTTGTTGATGGCTATGAACCCAAGAACTATAGTGAAAACTTTCGCGGTTGGACTTCGATTCGGGATGCTCTCACCCATTCAGTGAACATTGTGGCAGTGAAAACCTTAATCAAGGTGGGTTGGGACCCAGTGGTGGAAATTGCCGAGAAAATGGGGATTGAATCACCCCTGAACAAAACCTATTCCTTGGCTTTGGGGGCGTCAGAAGTGAATTTATTGGAGTTAACCAGTGCTTATGGTACTTTAGCCACTCAAGGCGTACATGTCCACCCCCATGGGATTCGCCGCATTCTGGATCGCCAGGGTAAGGTGATTTATCGAGAACAGATCCAACGCGAGCGAGCCATTGACGAAGACACTGCCGCCATTATGACCTGGATGCTCCGCAATGTGGTCACGTCTGGGACAGGGGGGAACGCTCAGTTACGCGATCGCGCCGTAGCGGGCAAAACAGGAACCTCAGACGAATCCCGTGACCTCTGGTTTATCGGCTACATTCCCCAACTGGTAACTGGCGTTTGGCTGGGTAATGATGACAATAAACCGACTTGGGGAGCCAGTAGCACCGCCGCGATCGCTTGGCGCGAATTTATGGAAGAAGCGGTGGAAAATATGAGGGCGGAAGACTTTCCGGATCGACCGAATAAACTCGATGGTCGAGAAGGGACGATTGAAGCCAAGCCGATTGAGCCGAAAAAAACCTATACCAAGAAGACAAACCAGACTCGCTCTAGCAGAAGACGAACAAGCCGCCGCGCTGCGACCACCAGACGTTCAACCTCTCGTTCCACCAGTCGTAGTTATTCCCCACGACGTTCAACCAGCAGTCGCAGTCGCACTAGGAGCCAACCTGCACCCGCCCGTTCCTCCCGTCGCCAAGCCCCGGTTCGCAACACAGCGCCCAGCAATCCACCCCCCAGACGCTCAGCCCCCGCACCCAAACCCGCTCCGCCAGCCCCAGCACCTGCCCCAGCTCAACCTGCTGCGGTTTCGGCTCCGCCAGCCCCTGCACCTGCTCCAGCGCCTGTAGCACCGCCCCCAGCGCCTCCAGCGTCTCGCAAAGCGGCACCTGCACCCGCTCCGGCGGCACCTGCACCTGCACCAGTAACAGCTCCTCCTGCGTCTGAGGAGTAAAGTTGTGACCCTGAGGGGGTGACAAGGGACTTGAGGGTACTAATGGGTGTCGATCTCCCTCATCTCCCTCATCTTCCCCATCTCCCCAACCTCTTTATCACCGCAATTCGGTCTCAGGGGTGATAGATACTCCTGAAAGTTTTGATAGGATAACCAAAATAGGATAAGGAGTGAATCTATGAATTTTATGAATTTATTGATGGAAGCAGGAGCGGCTCAAGCTTCTGAATTTCCCTTCTCGTTTACATTGGTCTATGTAATTGGCTTTATCGCCGCTGTTGTCCTTGGCTCTATCGCCTGGTATAACTCCAAGCGCCCAGCCGGTTGGGAAAATAAAGATCGTCCTGACATTGTACCCAAGGTTGATACGCCAGAGAATTCCAGCCAACAGAAGTGACATCCTCCCACACCATAATCTTTGATTTGGTGTGGGCTTCCCAAATCACTTTGAGAACTTCCTGGTTATTCCCTTTCGGGATTTCGCCACTTGGATGGTTTTGAGTTACCTCAACCCCTGGTAGAACGGCTTAGCACACTAACTACGGAAGACCCGTCCCCATTAATCTGGAAGCACCGCATGGTCATTATTTCGCAAACGCCTCAGGAGCCAATCGAATCGGGCTTGGGCAAGGGGTACATTATCAACGACTTCTTGGGATAACTCTTCAGTCTCATTCTCATCCTTGAGCCAATCGGTTTTGGCATAACCCAGATATCGTACTGTACCCCGTAATCGAGTAGACAGAAAAATCGCGATCGCCCGATAGAAGCGTGAGGCAAATCCTTCGTCTTTTTGCAGTTTTTCCAGGAGATGATCACGAGGAATGGATAAGATTAGAGCGGTTTCCACCGCCTGAACCGTAGCCGAGGGCGGACGAGTATCGGCAAAAGACATTTCCCCGACAACTGCACCACTGGTTAAGCGAGCGATTGTCTTGCCTTGCAAGGCAGAAACTGATACCGATAACGTTCCCTCTAGCAGAATCAGCAGGGTATCGATGGGCTTACCTTCCTCAATGAGGAGGGTTCCTGCGGTAACTTCCTTTCGGTGTCCCACAGCGAGCATCCAATCCATGTCATCGTCATTCAGTTCACCCAGTAAAAAAAATACTTTTTTCATTTGTCATGCGTCAAGCGTCATTTGTCATTCGTTATTGGTAATACTTGTGTATCTCCCAGCCAGCCATCTACGTCTTTTGTGGTTGGCAAGAGTTTGAGAAATATTTACAGAACATAATCATAAGTGCATAACCTATAACAATTCAGAGATAGGGGAATATATCAGCAACTTTCTATCCCAAAGCGGCGATGGGTGAAACCCTACCGAATTGGTTAAAATTATAGCTTTTAAGCAAAGCGCGATCGCTAGGTCTGTGGTTGTCTGCCAGAATTCCCGGTTAAGGGAAACGTCAGCACCCTGATGCCCGTCTTGCTCGATCATAGACCGATTTAAGGGAACCATTGCATTATGCCGAAACTCAAGCGCCGTCATTTTCTCCAATTAGCCGGATCAACTCTCGCTACGGTGGGTTTGAGCCAATTGGACTTAATCCGCCAAGGACATCGCTATGCCCAAGTTCTCGCCCAAAGCACTCCCCGCAAATTGGCGTTATTGGTGGGTGTGAACAATTATCCCGCCCCTATCCCTACACTACAAGGATGTTTAACCGATGTGGAGTTGCAGTATGAATTGTTGGTGCGACGCTTCGGGTTTAATCCCCAAGATATTCTCATGGTGACCGATGAAACCCCGATTCAACCCACCCGTCAAGGCATTATCGATGCCGTGGAAAGCCATTTAATTCAACAGGCAAAACCGGGAGATGTGGTGGTTTTTCACTACTCTGGACATGGTTCACGAGTGATTGACCCCAACCCGATTAATCCCGATGATTTGAATAGCACTATAGTTCCCAATAACCGTCAAATTGAAACCGGGAAAGAGGCGGGGAAGGTGCGGGATATTATGGGCAGAACTCTGTTTCTGTGGATGTCCGCTTTAGACACCGAAAACGTTACCGTCGTCATGGATAGCTGCCATTCTGGGGGGGGATTGCGGGGAAACTTTTTGGTTAGGGCGGTTCCATCTCGTCAGGGGAGTGGGGAGGATCAAGCGAGTCAGCAGGAGTTTGAGTATCAGCAACAGTGGTTATCGCGGTTGAATTTAACCCCAGACCAATTTCAGCAACGGCGTCAGCAGGGGATTGCTAAGGGGGTGGCGCTGGGTTCGGCGGCGCAAAACCAATTGGCGACGGATGCACCATTCGGGGATTTTCATGCGGGGGCGTTTACCTATTTGCTGACGCGATATCTTTGGCAACAACCGATGAGTGAACCGTTGAGTACAGTGTTTGTGAATTTGGCGCGGAGTACCAAGGATGTGGCGAATTCGTCGGGTATTATCCAAGATCCAGTTTATGAAGTGGAGCCAGGGAGCGATCGCGAACAGGAACCGATTTACCTTCTAGAACCCTCAACCCCAGCCGCTGAAGCCGTGGTACGAAACATAGAGGGCGATCGCGTGGAGTTTTGGTTGGGGGGAGTCTCGTCTCAGAGTTTAGAAGCGTTTCAAGCAGGGGCGATTTTTACGCTGATCAATCAACAGCGACAAGTTCAGGGGGAAGTGGAACAAACCTCACGGGTTGGTTTAGTGGGGTATGGAAGAATGCGATCGCAAGGGCGGGCGATTCCCGCAGAGGGGATGTTAATGCGGGAACGAGTACGAGGCGTTCCGGCTGATTTAAGCTTACGAGTGGGACTTCATCCCTCGCTGGGAGAGGATATTTCAGCCGCCCGTACCGCCCTCAAGTCGGTGAGTCGGGTAACGGTGGTGCCAATGAATCAAGAGGCTGTGGTGGATTATATTATCGGGCGGATGACGAATGAGGCTATCCCCCAGGCGCAACACCAAGGAATGAACCCCTTACCCCCCGTGGGCAGTTTGGGGGTATTTACGGCGGGATTAATTCCGGTTCCCGATTCCTTTGGCATGTTGGCAGAGTCGGTAACAACAGCTATAAATCGCCTGCGCCCCCGTTTAAAGGCATTACTAGCGGGGCGGATTTTGCATCTGGTTCTCAACAGCAATACCTCTAACTTAAATGTGGCGATGACGATTCAGCCTGTGGCGGGCGGCGGATTAGGGATTCGGGCGGGGAGTCGGGCGGCGGAAAATGCCGGGGTGATTCCCACAACCATCGCCAAGACTAGCTTTAAACAGAACACGGAAATTCAGATAGAGGTACAAAACCACGAGAGTCAAGCCATCTATGTGGGAGTATTAGCGATCGGTTCTAATGGGAACATTGTGGTTTTATTTCCCTATTGGGATGCCCCAGAAGATGCGGCATTAGTCACACCTGGACAGCATTTAATTATACCGCCTCAAAGTAACCCACCCACGGAAAATGATTTTCACTTTATTTTAGACGGAGTTGGTTTTGTGGAACTATTAGTATTAGCCAGTACGGAACCCTTGCGGGATGCGCTGAAGGGCGTACAGAAAATTGCCCGAACCGTAAAAGCCGATTTTCGTCAACCCTTACTGTTAGCCGAAGATGAACCCGTGGAAGTCATGGAAGCATTTGTCAATGATTTGGATCGCCACTCCCGTGGGGCTGGGATTAAAATTTCACGCGGGATTCGTGGCGTAGACACCCAGAAGCTAGCGGCGTTTTCCGCAATGATTGAGGTGATTGAGTGAATTAAGTAAGTAGGTGGACACAATTAAAGTTAGCGGTGGAGATTAGGGAACAGGGAATAGGGAACAGGGAACAGTAATGGTTTGAGGCTTGTCTGCATAACTTAATCTAGTTAAGTTTATTTCCACCAACCTACTTAGAAGGGTAGAAGAGTAATGCTGATTATCAAGTCTAAACCCAAACCGTAAAAACATAAATAAAATAGGCTAAATAAGACACCCCAATTAGCCCGACACTCATTCGACCTGTGATCGATTGATAACTTTGGACTAGCACAACACAGCTTATAATAACAGCGAGAATTTCCAGAATAGTGACAATAGTGCCATAATGATGCGGGTCCCAATAGGAAACCGGACTCTGAAACCGCCAATTGGAAAACGGGAAAAAATGCCGATGGGCATCATTATGATGCAGAGGAAAATCACCGACAATATGTAAAAACATGCTGGAGAATAAAATAATTCCAATCTGGGAACCAAACCAGCCTGTAAGAACTAAGCCAAAGAGAATGAGGGGAATAGAATTAAAAACATCAATGAAATTTTGCCAGCTTTCTTGGTGATACGCTTCTCGCCAAATTTTCATTTCCGGTGTCCCCTTAATCACTTTTTCCACAAAGTAAAACACAAACATCGGCGCATCAGGGAGTAATGCACCGATGACGACTGGAGTGAGAATACTGGAAGTATCCTGGCGTCCTAGACATAGCATATTAATAATGATGTGGGCTGGGGTATTCATGGTAGACAGGATGGGAAACGCTTTGAGCAAGCCCTAATTACTGTATTGTAATTGTAGTGGACTGACACAGCTAAAATTGTGGAATAGATTTGACAGTGAAATTGGGCGCACGTCGGTGCGCCCCTACGATTCTAATCCACCAAATAAGGTGTGCCACGCCAGTAGGGTGGGTTAGGTGGATATTTAATTAGAGAAATAACCGTTAAATGTTCTATCCGCCGTAACCCACCAGACCCCTATCTGTCTGAGTCAAGTCCAGTAGCGTGGAATTTTTTAACGCAGAGGGACGCAGAGGTAAGCGCAGAGGGACGCAGAGTTTGTCGTCAGCAATAAACCTGGATATGAGCAAACTGAATACACTTTTTGACTCATACAGCAGAGTAATGGGGTTTCAGTCAT
>NZ_JAVJUO010000231.1:0-9888 GCF_040220555.1 Coleofasciculus sp. C1-SOL-03 | reverse complement strand
AAAAGCGAAGCAACATCTGGTCTCCCCCATGAAACAAAAAGCGAAGCAACATCTGGTCTCCCCCATGAAACAAAAAGCGAAGCAACATCTGGTCTCCCCCATGAAACAAAAAGCGAAGCAACATCTGGTCTCCCCCTTTTGAAGGGGGACGGAAGGGGGATCTAAAGGGGGACGGAAGGGGGATCTAAAGGGGGACGGAAGGGGGATCTAAAAGGGCGGGTTTAGTCACATAATACCAGACAAAAAAAGTTAATAGTAAAACCCGCCCCTACAGTCATCAAAACGTTTTTATCGGAGCATCACCATGAACAATGTATTGCATTTAATTCTCGCCTTTCCCGCTGGCTTTGCTCTGGGAATTTTCTACTTTGGTAGCCTTTGGCTCACCGTGCGGCAATTGCCAACCACCCGTTATCCGATTCGCTTATTTGTGGGTAGTTATTTAGGTCGTATGGTAATTGCCTTACTCGGCTTTTATATCATCATCAACGGACATTGGGAACGAGCGCTGGTTGGCGTATTGGGTTTAATCGTCGCCCGCACATTGTTGGTGCGTCGTTTTGAACCAAAACCCTGGCATTTAGAACAACCCGCTAGTCATCAAACTCATTAATTTATGATTGAGTTTGTGGATAGGCAAAGTCCCCGAAAAACGCGAGCGAGACGCTCGCACTACTACAACCAACGGTTAATTTTAAACTGAGAGAAGGAGACTAATGAATGTTACCCCAGATACTATTATTTTTTGGCAGTGGCAGTGGTTTAAACTGAACGCTACCCTGGTTTATACCTGGCTCGTCATGGCAATTTTGGTCGTGGGATCTTGGCTGGTGACGCGCAATTTGAAAGTTGAACCCGAAGAAATGTCGAATTGGCAAAATCGCTTAGAAATTATTGTCGAAATGATTAACAGTGAGATTCGCCAAGCCACAAATCGAGAACCGAGTGAATTTCTACCGTTTGTGGGGACAATCTTTCTGTTCTTTGCCCTTGCCAATATTCTCACCATCATTCCCGGTTACGAATCCCCCGCCGCGTCTCTATCCACCACAGGCGCTTTTGCCTTGTGTGTCTTTTTTGCTGTACCGTATTACGGGATTAAGCATTCTGGGTTTGGCAGTTACCTGAAACATTTTATTGAGCCGACGCCCGTTGTTTTACCGTTCAATATTCTCAGCGAAATTACCCGGACGCTATCCTTAGCCATTCGCTTGTTTGGGAATGTGATGAGTACGAGTTTATTGGTGGCAATTGTTTTATCACTTATCCCCCTATTTCTACCTATTCCCGTCAGAGCGTATGGAATCGGAATTGGGGTAATTCAGGCGTATGTTTTTGCCATTTTAACCCTGGTCTATATCGCGTCAGGGATTCGCGCCCAGCGTAAGAGTCAACAAAAACGACAACAGCAACAGCAATCAGAAGAAGGAGCAACCTAATATGGATAATCTTGGTCTTATTGGCATCGCCTCGATTCTTGGTGCCGCCCTTTCCATCGGATTAGGGGCAATTGGACCCGCGATTGGGGAAGGATTGGGGTTGGCGAATGCCCTACGTGCGATCGCGCAACAGCCGGATAAAGCAAATACGATTACCCGCACCTTATTTGTGGGCATGGCATTTATTGAATCGACGGCGATTTATGCCTTCATTGTGTCGATTATTCTCATTTTTGCGAATCCGTTTTGGAATCACTTTTTAAATCAGGGAGGAGGATAAGCCAGTGATTGATTGGTTTACATTTATTGCCCAAATTATTAACTTCATTATCCTCGTTTTTCTACTGTGGCGCTTTTTGTATAAGCCCATAACTAAAACCATGGGTGAGCGCCGCAAGCGGATTGAACGTCAGTGGAAAGAAGCGCAACAGAAACAAGAGGAAGCCCAAGCCGAGGCGGAATCCTATCGCCAAAAACAACAAGACTTAGAACAACGGCGAGAGGAATTGTTGAATGAAGCCAAAGAAAAGGCAAAAGCTGAACAGGAAACATTAATTAAACAGGCACGTCAAGAGGTTGATCGAAAGCAGGCAGAATGGCACGAATCCATCGAACGCCAACAAGACTCATTTCTGGAAAACCTGCGACAACGGGTACAAGAGCAAACCCATAAAATTAGCCGTCGTGCATTACAGGATTTGGCAAATGCTGAGTTAGAAGAACGGGCGATATCGGTTTTCATCGAACGCTTAAAACACCTGGATGAGGAGGAACGAGAAACCTTCAGGAAATCAGTGCAGGAATCGGAGGAGGATGTGGTTATCAACAGCGCCTTTGATATGCCAGAAGAGACACAGCAAAAGTTACGGGATACTCTCCGCCAGGAAAATATTGTCAATGGCAATGAGATAAGATTTTCCACCTCATCAGATTTAATCTGTGGCGTAGAAATGCGGAGCAAAAATCATCAGATTGCTTGGAGTTTAGCTGACTATCTAGAAAGCCTAGAGGAACAGTTATCTAAAGAATTCCCGAATAAGCGAGAGCCGGAGGCTGAAGCAAAAGGAAAAGCAGAAGACGAACAAGGAAAGCCAAACGGAAAACAAGACGAACAGGATAAACGGAAGCTTTTAGGTCTGAAGGAGTATAAAAGATGAAATGAGATAAATCATCCTTGAGGCAGATAAATTTTGACGCCTCATTTTTTAAGCTAAGTGCCGAGGACTAAAAAGTTGAGGTAAATTAGCCGAACTATTTTCTAGTCGCAGGATTATAGTTGACAAGTCGGCAATTTACCCAAAACCACACAAGGAGATATGATTGAATGCTGAATAGTTTGCCTAAAAAAGAATGCAATAGCTGGGTAGGAGTAAAGAAAGGAGGCGCGTTTACCTTAATCACCTTGTCCCTACTCCTAGGCGCTTGCACCCCCGAACCCGAAGCCACCGTTCCGGAAACGGAAGTAGACACAACCTTGACGGAAACGGATGATACAGACGTTGAAGATGTTGTTGAAGATACTGAAGAACTGATCGGTGAGATGGTAACCGTTACGGGTGAAGTTGAAGAAGATTATGGAATTAACACATTTGTCATAGAAGAAACCGGTGAGATCTTTGGTGACAAAGTGTTGGTGATCAACACCGCAGCAACAGAGCCAATTCTTGAAGAGCAGAATGTCCGAGTTACTGGGGAAGTTCGCGAACTCGTCGTGGCTGAGTTTGAGCGGGATTATGACCTAACCTGGGAAGGGGATATTCTGCGGACGATAGAAGCTGAGTACGTCGGACAGCCTGTTATCGTGGCTGATGCTGTCGAGGTATTGGATATTCCCTAGAATTTTGGGTAAAAACCCCTAAGCTGTCACGCATTTAAATTTGGGAATGGGTAGCGAGCAAGATGCTCGCACTACCAGGATTTTGCACTTCTTGACATTAAGGTTTAAATGCCAAACAGCTTACTCCCTAGCAAGCAAGACTCTCGCACTACGGCGGCGACAGCAATTCTCTTTTGCCTCTTTCCTCCTGCCATCTACCATCTGCCTTTTTCATGAACGGAAAGTCAATGTCACTACAAACGGTTCTAGATGACACATTTACCCAGTTAGACCAGGGATTAGAAACCTATCAACCTGAACTCCAACTGCGGGAGGTAGGAGTGGTTAAATCGGTATCCCGTGGCATTGCAACGGTGAGTGGTTTACCCACGGTAAAGGCTGATGAACTGATTCGCTTTCCCGGTGGGTTGTTGGGAATTGCGTTTAATTTAGACCCGGATGAAGTAGGGGTTATTTTACTAGGGGAAAGCGAACATATTGAAGCCGGCGATCGCGTACAGCGCACGGGACGGATTTTGGATGTGCCAGTCGGCGAGGCGCTGATTGGTCGGGTGATGGACGCCACGGGTCGTCCGTTGGATAATCAGGGGGCGATTCAAACCACTGAACGTCTGCCCATTGAACAGGAAGCCCCCGCTATTTTAGACCGCGCCCCGGTGAAAGTGCCATTACAGACGGGTCTGAAAGTTGTGGATGCCTTAGTTCCCATTGGTCGCGGTCAACGGGAATTGATTGTTGGCGATCGCCAAACCGGGAAAACCGCGATCGCGGTGGATACGATTATTAATCAAAAAGGGAAAGATGTCATCTGCATTTACTGCGCTGTGGGTCAACGTACCTCCGCCGTGGCTAAAGTAATTGCCCAGTTGCGTGAACGAGAGGCGATGGATTATTCCCTGGTTGTTGTTGCTACCGGGGAAGATGCTCCAGGGTTGCGCTACATTACCCCATACTCAGCGATGTCCATTGGCGAATATTTTCGCGATCGCGGACAGGATGCGTTAGTGGTAATTGATGATATGACCCGCCATGCTTGGGCATATCGTGAACTGTCCCTACTCCTGCGGCGTCCACCAGGTCGAGAAGCCTATCCCGGTGATATTTTTTATATTCATTCCCGGATGTTGGAACGGTCAACCCACCTCAGCGAAGAGTTGGGAGGCGGTTCCCTAACCGCATTACCGATCGTGGAAACCCAAGCCCAGAATATTTCTGCCTATATTCCTACTAATTTAATCTCAATTACCGACGGTCAGATTTACGTGTCTCCGGATTTATTCCAGCAAACTGTTTTACCCGCAGTGGAGGTGGGTAAATCGGTGTCGCGGGTTGGCGGCAAAACCCAGTTATCGGCGTATCAAGAAGTGGCGGGGGATTTACGCCTGTCTTATTCTCAATTCCAAGAAGTGGAAGTATTTGCCCGATTTAGCACCCAGCTTGACGAAGACACTCGTCACACCCTAGAACGAGGGCGTCGGGTGCGGCAGATCCTCAAGCAAAAGGAATCCCAACCATTATCGGTTCCTGAGCAAATTGCTGCACTTGTGGCGGTGAATCAGGGGGTTTTTGATGAATTACCCCTTGACCGGGTTAGAGACGCCGAAACAGCCGTCAGAGAAGCGGTGACAGAGGAATTATCCGAGGTGTGCGATCGCATTGTATCGGGTGAAGCGTTAAGGGATGAGGATTTAGAGGCAATATTACGGGTGGCGCAAGAAGCGACACAGGCGTATAAACCGGAACAAGAGCAAGAAGAAGAACGAACTGAACAAGAGTCGGAAGAAGAGGAGGAACAGACTCAGGCAGAACAGTCTGAGGAAGACAAAGAGGAGGAAAATAAACAGCAAGAAGAAGAGCAAGAGAAAGAAGAATCTGCCAATCAATAAAGACAGATTCTCAATCTCGCCAGGGTGTTGTCATCAAGGATTTTTATGAACGGTATACTAATTTTTGTCATTGTAGCAGTTGTGGTCTTGGCAATCTTTGCCTTCGTTGATAGTGACGGCGGTAATGGCGACGGTAATGGCGGTGACGGTGGCGGTGACGGCGGTGGTGTCGGCGGTGGTGTCGGCGGTAGTTCTGGTGGCGGCGGCGGTGCTGGTGGCGGCGGCGGCGGTGGCGGCGGTGGTGGCAGTTGATGCTAGAGTTATAGATTGACCCTTTGACTTCCCTCAGGGTCAACCTCCTGAATTTCGCTATACCCCACACCCTGTCTACTTTTTAGCTAATTTGCCACCCCTTGAGGAATCTGACAATTAGCCGATGGCGCGATCGCTCCTGCGCTCCTACCCTTTCTGTGGACATTACCTTAAAATGAATGTCACTGACTTAAGCTGGGTTCGTAGTAGGCACGAAGCGTGCCAGAAGCGAAGACAGCGCTTACTACAAACTCTAAAGTCAGTGGCATTCACCTTAAAATTCTGGTGACCACAAATCAACAATAGCGACCTCAAAACCAGGAAGTAAATCAGGAATCGTTAGTACATCACCATCACCTAAAATCTCGACCTCGGACGCAGGACGATAAATTTCGACCCGACGCTGTGGCGGATTCATCAAAATACCAACTTTTGTTCCTTGCTCCAGAAAAAATTGAATCTTATCTCTCAACGATTTTAAGGTATCTGTTGGTGACTTTACCTCAACCATTAAATCAGGAGCCAGTTCCGCAAACGAACGAGGACTTCTGGGTAACCGTTCAGCTAAAACAAAAGAAACATCAGGCGCTCTGACATTAGCATTGGGTAGGTCAAAACCTGCACTAGAAGCTGTCACCCGACCAAGCTTTTGAGGTCTGACCCAATTACCTAAAACCCGGACAAATTCGGCGACGACTTCATCTGACTCATAACCCGATGGACTCATAACTACGATTTTCCCGTCAACTAACTCCATGCGATACTCAGGATGTTCTGCTTGTAATTTCTCCAAGTCTTTGCGGGTTAGAGCTGTCAGAGAAGCCATAGAACCTCTTTGAGTTTATATCTAGAATGATTGATAAATTCATTGTATTACCGTTGAGCGCAACTCGGTATTAGGTTTAATGGCACTGAAATAAGCATTTTAGAATCGCCGAAACCTTTAATACACCGTAGTGGCGTGGCACACCTTAATTGGTGGATTAGAATTGTAGGGGCGCATGGCGTGCGCCCAGTTTAAACGTCAAATCTATTCCACAATTTTAGCTGTGTCAGTCCAGTAGCGTGCAGCATACCAGTCAGTGGCATTCGTATTAGGCTCTTATCCCCAACGACGAACTAAGATATCTTGAGAGAAGAACTCCCGTTAAGAGAAAATCCTTTTTCAATGACTGCGACTACTCCCAACTCCGCCAAACACAAAAAAGCCAAAGCCTTGAAACCAGGGACTATCCGCCCTGCCAAGGAACTCTGTAGCGAATGTGGTCTGTGTGATACATACTATATTCATTATGTCAAGGAAGCTTGTGCTTTTCTTAACCAACAGATTCCCGAATTAGAAACCCAAACCCATGGACGTAGCCGGAATCTGGATAATCCCGATGATTGGTATTTCGGCGTCAACCAAAATATGATGGCGGCGCGGAAACTTCAACCGATTGAAGGGGCGCAGTGGACTGGAATTGTTAGCACCATTGCCATTGAAATGCTCACCAGTGGTAAAGTTGAAGGCGTTGTCTGTGTGCAGAATACCAAAGAAGACCGTTTTCAACCGATGCCGATTATCGCCCGAACGCCAGACGAGATTCTCGCCGCCCGGGTGAATAAGCCCACCCTGTCTCCTAACCTGTCAGTCTTGGAACAAATCGAACAGTCGGGGATGAAACGCCTATTAGTGATTGGCGTCGGCTGTCAAATTCAGGCATTACGGGCGGTGGAAAAAGAACTGGGGTTAGAAAAACTCTACGTTCTGGGGACGCCCTGTGTGGATAATGTTACCCGCGCTGGCTTGCAGAAATTCCTGGAAACCACCAGCAAATCTCCCGATACCGTCGTGCATTATGAGTTTATGCAGGACTTTCAAGTTCACTTCAAACATGAAGATGGTTCAATTGAGAAAGTCCCCTTCTTCGGATTAAATACCAAAGAACTTAAGGATGTATTTGCCCCATCCTGTATGAGTTGTTTTGATTATGTCAACTCTCTAGCCGATTTAGTTGTCGGCTACATGGGCGCCCCCTTTGGTTGGCAATGGATTGTGGTGCGAAATGACCGGGGACAGGAAATGCTGGATCTGGTGCAAAATCAGCTAGAAACTCAATCAGTTACGTCTAAGGGTGACCGACATCAAGCGGTGCAACAGAGTATTCCGGCGTATGATAAAGGCGTTACCTTACCGATGTGGGCAGCCAAATTAATGGGGGTGGTGATTGAGAAGATTGGTCCGAAAGGATTAGAATATGCTCGTTTCTCGATTGACTCCCACTTTACCCGCAATTATCTCTATGTGAAGCGCCATCACCCAGAGAAATTAGCGGCGCATGTGCCAGAGTTTGCCAAGCGAATTGTGGGACAGTATACTTTACCTGATTAAGAGAGTTATCACTCACGAGAGTCGGGTTAGGTTGCGGCTTCAACCAATCAGTATCAAGCGCAACTGACCCGGACTCAATTGATCGGGTATAGTTCCAGCAAAACGCGATCGCCCGATTACAAATATCACGACAATCCAACTCTTATCAATTCTGTTATATAGCGCGTCTAAATGCAACGCGAAATCTTTTTGTTCCCTGTTCTTTAAACCAATGCCGTCCAAAACCTTTATTGTTCGCGCCCACGCGAGAACCATCCATACTCGCCCAGTCACATTCATCTGTGCCAAGTGCCATCAGGCGACGACTCGCGAATGTTATCCGGGTAAACCACCGAAATACTGTCTCAACTGTGCGCCGAAGAAGAAGAAAGCCTCAGCCACCCGAACACCCGAAAAGGGTATGTTTAAACCCACTCATCACTTAGTTGCTCATAGAACAGGTGAACAGATACCCGTATGCTTAGAAACCTCCCCTGATCCGGGATGGTTTTGGGTGCGTACTGCCCTGGATTGGTTTTCCGGAGAGTCGATTATTCAATATCACAGACAGAAGGGATTATATAGCCGAGACAAACCCTTGGCGGATTATTCCCTGGAGGAGATAGCATCTGATCGGGGGACTTAACGGGAATGGCACTGAAATAAGCATTAGGGAATCACCGAAACCTTTGATATACCGTAGGGTGGGCATTGCCCACCAACCTTAAGTCAGTGGCATTCGACTTAACGGTTTGAGATCATCGGCGTCTTGAAGAATTCACGAATCTGGCTAGTCCAAAAACGATTGACCCAGTGCGGTTTGGTCTGTTTTAGCGATCGCTGGGTGGGAAAGCGTGCAAACAAGCGGTCTAATTCACTTTTACCGCCTTCATCCCACAGCATTTCAATGGGTTTAAATGTTTCAGTATGTGGAAAATCAGGATGGTGGCGAGTTAATCGTTCAGCGTACTGGGTCAATGGCTGAAAGTGAATTGAATAATAGAGGCTGTTGACCCGATAGTTTCTAAGTTCAAAGCAGGGAAAAAATTCTGGAAAGCGTTCCCTGGCTTCTTTAAAACGGTTATAGATATCTCGTTCCCAGCGCTTGCTGGTAATATCATCAATTTCTATATCTTGCTCATTGAGGAGAATCATCGAATTATTGGAACGGTGCATAACTAGAGGGAACTTGCTTCATTCTCTACTTTAGAAAGGGGGTGTGACAAGGTTATGACAAATGAATGACAATTCTATCAAGGGGTGGCTGCATAAGTTGATAGGTGGGGATAAGGCAGACCTTTAGGGGGGTAACAAAAGCGGATTTGGTATGACACTCAAGTCTTGTCCACCTTCCACATTAATGCAGCAAGCCCCATATCGTGCATACGTCAGTAAATGATAAATTAAACCTATGATTTATCTAAAAAATGTTCAATTATTTAAAATATAGTGGCGTTGTAACACAAGTTCATAAACTTCCATTTTCGAGGCATTTTCCCAATATATTGACGAAATTACGAGGGTTCCAGCGATTATTCGATTTAGGGTATAATATTCTAGATTGGAGGACTTTATTGACTTAAATAGGGTTGTAATTGCCCAAACCCTTAATATTTCGTGCAATTTCGGCTAATTTCTTGCCCTCAGCGAACGAATTAGTTTTGCGCCAAGCCATGTATTTATACGAAGAAATGTAAAGTAATATTGCCAGGGGTTGACGATAAGCGTGTTGTATTCCTTGGATTTGGGGTGAGTCAGGGCGGGTTTTGCTACAGATGTTATCGGTAGGATTCAACATTGAGTGCCTAAACCCGCCCCTACAGCGCCAATGCCAACCCATCCCCACGGGGTTCAGACGCCGCCACGAAAACGCCTCCTTGCTGTAAAATAATCTGACCCTTGCCAAATCGTTTCCCATCGGTACTCATTTCAATATGATGTCCCCGTTGGGCGAGTGCCAAAGCCACCTCAGATGATACCGTTGGCTCTAAAAGTACCTGATTTCCGGCGATAAACTGCCATCGTGGGGCATCTAGTGCCGCTTGGGGATTCATGCCATAGTCTGCCAGATTCACCACCATTTGTAGATGTCCCTGGGGTTGCATATATTCCCCCATGACG
>NZ_JAVJUO010000230.1:0-17607 GCF_040220555.1 Coleofasciculus sp. C1-SOL-03 | reverse complement strand
TATTGTATTGTCTTCATTTTACCTATTCACTCCCGTATTGATTCCCTAAACCCGCCCCTACAGATTCCCTAAACCCGCCCCTACAGATTCCCTAAACCCGCCCCTACAGATTCCCTAAACCCGCCCCTACAGATTCCCTAAACTCGCCCCTATTGCTGACTGTTCACGCTCTTCGAGGGTAGATTTATTACTGATTACTTGTTTCCTCCTGATTGACTTTCTCGATTTGACGGGCAAAATGGGTTTCTCGATACTGCAATGATCGCGCTAATTCTAGACCTTTTTGAAAAGCGTCTAAGGCTTGGGCATACTTGTTTTGGGTGAGATAAATCTGACCCATTTGATCGTAAGCTTGCATCAAGCCATAATAATTGTAGGACTGTTGTTCCACAATAATCAACGTTTCGTACACCTGAAGGGCATAGTCGGGTTGGTCGTAAGATAAATAGAGTTGGGCTAACTTTTCGAGTGCATCACTGGCATACGCAAACTGTTGTGATGACCAAGCGAGTGCATAAGCTTCCTGGTAGCTTTGAGAGGCTTTCTCAGGTTGATTCAGGGCTTCGTAGTCGGCACCAATCCCAATTTTTAGGGCGGGAATTTGAGTATAGTTTTCTTGGTTGAGATAACTTTCTACTAACCGTTCCTTGATCCGCAGGGCGTTTTCGGGTTCCTGGGATTGTTTATAAATGTTGAGCAATTCTTGTAGATAGTTAACCTCCGCCACGCGATCGCGCCTTGCTTGGGCTATTGCTAGTAATTCTTCATAAATGGCGGCGGCTTGGGGATAGTCAAACCAAGCTAAATGGAGTTGGGCGATGGTTTCTAAGGTTTCGGCTTGAGTGTCCAGATCTCCTTGTTGACGAGCATCGGCTAAAATTTGCTCATAGATAGCTAGGGCGTTTCTGGGAACTCGTACCTGTCGATAAGCTTGACCTAATGCACCTAAAAGTTCAAGATCTAACTCTCCTTCTTCCTCAGCGTTTTGCTGAATCGTTTCTAAGCGTTTAGTAATTAACTGTACCTGGGATTTCGCATTCCTACTCCAAGCAATTTCACCGACGCGCCCTAGGGTTTTAACTTCTGCTAATCGTCCACCCAAGACTCGTCGTAACCGAATTTCTCGATACCAGATATCAAAGGCAGCTTCTAGATTTCCCGCCCTCAATTCGGCGGCGGCTTGATTATTCAGTTGATTGAGATCTTCCCTCAGTCGGCGGCGTTCTAAGGGGCTTAAAGGGCGTTCTACGGGGGGATTGGGAAGCAGGGGATCACCAGTGGTATCCAGTTCTAGGGGATTGGGTGGATTCGTTTCAGCAGGTTGGGCTAATGTTGCACCACTTAACCCTAACCAGAGCGTTGCTATGCAAAAAAGCAGTTGAACTTTTCTCATTAATTTAAGCTGTATAAGATGCAACACTGTTTTAAGGAGAGCCAGGAAATAAATTTCTTATCTTTAAGCTAAAGTAAGCTAAAGCTTACTACATTAAAGACTTTTAACCCGTTTGAACGGGACGTGAGCTTTTAGCCCATAGACGCAAAGTGGCTTCTCTTCGAGAACTTTAGTTCAGAGCTTAAGTCTGATTAATTATTATCTTATCTACCAACGTAATCACCATTGACGATTAAAATCAACTTAGAGTTTCTCAAGGAAACCCCTACCCTAAGACGTTTGACATTTTTTATGATTCAGCGATTAACACAAAAGCCATTAAAAGTCAATAGATTTCGCCCCCTATTATCTCGACTCTTCGTCGTGGCGATCGCGCTATTGACTCTGTTGACGACAAGCTGTAGTCCCTCTACCGCTAGAACCGCCGAACAGCGCACGTTTCTGGATTTATCCTTGGACTTTTTGGCGGAGTATCAACTGCCCAAACCGATGAGGTTTGAGGAGACTCCCGTTGGCGGCTTATCCGCCCTCTCCTATGATCGGGAGCGCGATCGCTTTTTGGCGCTATCGGATGATCGGTCAAATCTTGCACCTGCCCGATTTTACACCCTAGCGCTGAATATTAACCGCGACTCAGCCGGAGAAATTGGCATTGAATCCGTCACCGTGGAAGATGTCACCTTTCTCAAAGACGAAAATGGTCAACCCTATCCTTCCGGAACCATTGACCCCGAAGGAATCGCCCTGTCGGGTAAAGGGGGCGTATTTATTTCCACCGAAGGGGTTCCCAGTCAGGGAATTGAACCCTTTATTCAAGAGTTTGACCGCCAAACGGGACAACCGTTACAACCTTTGCGAATTCCTGATCGTTTTCTCCCGAATAATAATCCAGAAGCGGAAGAACTTCCCCGTGGCGTACAAGAGAATTTAGGATTTGAAGCCTTAACCTTAGAACCAATTACGTTAGCGGCGGCGAGTGGCGATCCTTTTCGCCTATTTACCGCCACAGAATCGGCATTAATTCAAGATCGTTTACCCCCAGATTCAGAGGAGGTTCCCCGAATTCGGCTGCTGCATTATTTAATTAGCGATATTGCCCCACCGTTACTGGTAGCGGAACATTTATATCCCCTAGCTCCCGCGCCGAAAGGGACAATTGATTATGGATTATCTGAATTACTGGCATTAGATACCGAAGGTCATTTTCTTAGTTTAGAACGGAGTTATGGGTTGTTGGGACTCAGCGCCCAAATTTATCAACTAACGCTGGGTGGGGCGACGGATACCTCTAATGTGGCTAGTCTCAAGGGGGATATTTCTCGCCTTGATCCGGTGAAGAAAAAATTGCTCCTAGATTTGAGTACGTTGGGAATTTATGTGGATAATCTAGAAGGGATGACCTTGGGTTCACGGTTACCCGATGGGAGTCAGAGTTTGGTACTGGTGAGTGATGATAACTTTAACGAGGCACAGGTGACGCAATTTCTGTTGTTTCGGTTAAATCATCGTTAAACTTGCTGCCGCCTCGGAATTTTGAGTAAAGGTTCGGTGCTGAGGTCGGCAAAAATTCCAGGATGCAAGACGGTTATAGCAAGAGGAGGCGATTGAAATCGCTGCTACACTTGCCAAAGTCCGCCTGCGCGGACTAGGTAGGTTACTTGCTACTCTAAAAATAGGAATTCCCCCATCCACCCAAGCCCACGGCAGCAAGCGTGCAGAGAACGAACGTATGAGTATTAAAGACAAACCGAAATCGCCACACGGTCGCCAGATTGGTCTGATTCTATTGATTCTGGCGGGTGTATCCTTAGTGGGGTACTTGTTTGTACCCAAATCCTCTCGCTTTCCCCTAGTTCCCTATAGCGAATTTCTCGAACAACTCGACGACGGTAAAGTCACACGGGTTTCGGTGGGGGAAGACCAGGTAATTTTTCAGCTTGAGCCCACCCAAGATCCTCTCCAGGCGACTCAAGACTTGCTGCAAGCCACTCAAGATCCCCTGCAAGCGACTCAAGACTTGCTGGAACCGCCAGAACAGTCTTTAGAGACGGAAGCAGAATCTGAGTTGGACACCCCTGACAATCCGTTGAATCCGACACCAGACGATCCCCTCAACCCCACGGATGAACTGCTCAATGAGAATCAGGAACAAGGACCGGTCTATGCTACGCTGCGGATCGATGATCCGGATTTGGTGAACAGTCTTCAGGAACAGGAGATTCAGTTTTTTGCCGCCCCGCCGCCGAAAAATGGTTGGTTACTGAGTCTGTTAAGTTGGGTGGTTCCACCCCTAATCCTTGTCGCCGCCTTTCAGTTTTTCCTGCGCCGCAATGACAGAGACGCCGAAGGTGCGCTTTCGTTTAGTAAAAGTAAGGCAAAGGTTTATGTGGAAGGAGAGTCGGCTAAGATTACCTTTGCTAATGTCGCGGGGGCGGAGGAAGCCAAGACAGAATTAGTGGAAATTGTCGAATTCCTGCAAAATCCTGATCGCTTTACCGACATTGGCGCAAGAATCCCTAAAGGGGTGCTGTTGGTAGGACCTCCGGGAACGGGAAAAACCCTCTTGGCAAAAGCCGTGGCGGGGGAAGCTGGGGTGCCTTTCTTTAGTATTTCCGCTTCGGAGTTTGTGGAACTGTTTGTCGGAACGGGTGCGGCGCGGGTACGGGATCTATTTGAGCAGGCAAAAAAGAAAGCACCCTGTATTATCTTTATTGATGAATTGGATGCGATCGGGAAATCCCGGAGTAGTGGCAATTTCCATAGTGGCGGGAATGATGAACGGGAACAGACGCTGAACCAATTGCTCACAGAGATGGATGGCTTTGCGGCTGGCGATGCGACAGTAATTGTCCTGGCTGCGACAAATCGCCCGGAAAGCTTAGATCGCGCCTTGTTACGTCCGGGACGCTTTGACCGTCAGGTATTGGTTGACCGTCCGGATTTAGCTGGACGTAAAGAAATTTTAAGCATTTATGCCCAGAAAGTCAAATTAGGCGAGGATGTGGATCTACACGCGATCGCCACTCGGACTCCTGGATTTGCTGGGGCGGATTTAGCCAATCTGGTGAATGAAGCCGCCCTATTAGCCGCCCGCAAGCGCCAGGACACCATTTCTCAAGCCGACTTCGCTGAAGCCATTGAACGAGTCGTGGCGGGATTGGAGAAGAAAAGCCGGGTTCTTAGCGATGTCGAGAAGAAGATTGTCGCCTATCACGAAGTTGGTCACGCTTTAGTCGGTGCATTAATGCCAGGAAGTGGTAAGGTGGCGAAAATCTCCATTGTGCCACGGGGAATGTCGGCGTTGGGATACACTCTGCAACTCCCCACAGAAGACCGTTTTCTGATGAATGAAGTGGAACTGCGCGGCGATATTGCCACACTATTGGGGGGACGTGCTGCTGAAGAAATTGTCTTTGGGAGTATCACTACAGGGGCGGCGAATGATTTGCAACGCGCCACGGAGTTAGCTGAACGCATGGTGACGACGTATGGCATGAGTAAAGTGTTGGGTCCTTTGGCGTATAATCAGGCTCAAGGCAATAGTTTCTTAGGCAATAATGGCGGGAATGTACGCCGGAGTGTCAGTGATGAAACGGCAAAAGCGATTGATGTAGAAGTGCGAGAAATTGTGGAAACCTCCCATCAGAAAGCCTTAGCGATTCTAAATCACAATCGCGATTTATTGGAACAAATTGCCCAACAAATATTAGCCACGGAGGTGATTGAAGGGGAAGACTTGCAAAATCTACTCCAACAAGTGCGTCCGGCGGATAATTTTGTCGCTTTGGAGAATAATCGGGTAGCGTCATAGGAGAGAGGAGGAGATGGGGAGATGGGGAGATGGGGAGATGGGGAGATGGGGAGATGGGGAGATGGGGAGAAATGACAAATGACAAAATCCCTCCATATTCTCAATCGTCTCAGTTTTGGTCTTCGTCCTGGTGATATTGAACAGACTTAATGGATCAATTAAACTCAGTAACAGTCAAGGAGAGAATATGGGGAAGAAGTCACATCGAAAAAGAAATGACAAGGCAACTAGAGACTGTCTAAAGGACATTAACTATATTCCTGATGAGCTGGTAGGCGAGATCCTAGTAGAAGCGGCTCGATTACAGGCTGAAGCGAATAAAAGTTACTCTTTAGCGGATCTAAAACAAATAGGTTCAGAAGCAGGAATTTCGCCACATTTTGTTGAGAGAGCCATCAGAAAAATAGAAGAAAAACAGGGGCGCAAACAGCAAAGACAACGAAAACTGCAAAAGCAGATAAAAAAACAAGTCAAAAAAGGCATATCCGTGGGAATTCCGCTGGTGATTCCGGCAATCGCTGTGTCTAGCCTTTTTCTATTTCGATCCCAGTTGCAGCCCGTCGTATCTGGGTTTATATCGCGCTTCGACTCTGACCCAAAGGTGATGTTGCAAGACGATTTTCGCCGTGCGGTTTTGGGGAAGACTAAGCAGGACGTGATTCAAGCAGTCGGTAGACCTGATAGCACATCTGATTTGGGTGAAATTTTAGGGAATAATGTTAGTTATTGGGATTATGATAATCAAACGTTAGATGCCGCTTCTGGTAAATTCAGTTCCGCAACTGTAAGATTTGAAAATAATGTCGTTGAGGACATAAGGTTCTCTGCTTACTAAGCGAAAGTCATGAATAAAAGTGGGTTTTGTTAGTCGGTTATTGGTGATAAACTGGCTGGAGTGGCTAAACCCGCCCCGTGATACCAAATCCGGGTTAGCTATCCCCGTTATAACCTAGTCCGCGCAGGCGAACGCAAGTTTGTATAGCAGCGATTTCAATCGCCTCCTCTTGCTACAATTGACTGGTTATTTTCATCATTCATAATTTAATGAAAGATAGCCCTCTAAAATTACTGCTGATTTCTAGTCCAGTGGGTCCATTGGGTCCGGGATTGACGGGCGGTGTTGAATTAACCTTGCGAAATGTTGCCAGCGATTTAGTCAGACGTGGGCATCAGGTGACTATTGTAGCCACCCAAGGGTCTACGGGTTGGGGTATACCCCTGGTGGAAATTAGCGGAACGGTGCAAACCAGCGCTCAAACGCAAACCCGAGATACACCGATTATTATTCCCCCGTCTTCGGTTTTGGCAGGGTTTTGGGATTATGCACGGCAAGTGCAATTCGACTATGATTTAATTGTCAACTTTGCCTATGATTGGCTGCCCTTTTATGTAACCCCGTTTTTTAGTCGTCCCATCGCCCATTGGGTGACAATGAGTTCTATCTCCGATGCGATGGATGAGATTATTGAGCGAGTGGTGATGGCGTTTCCGGGAACAGTGGGCGTCTATTCCCAATCCCAGGCGGCTACATTTAGATTTGGCGATCGCTGTCGGTGTTTGGGTAGTGGTATTGATTTATCATGCTATAATTTTTCTCCAGAACCTGAACCGTGGTTGGGATGGATGGGGCGAATTGCCCCAGAAAAGGGGTTAGAGGATGCAGTGGCGGCGTCTCAGATAACAGGGATTCCCCTGAAAATTATGGGAGTGCTGCAAAATCAGGACTATTGGCAACAGATTTTGCGGGATTACCCAGAGGCGCCAATTCATTATCTAGGGTTTTTCTCGACGAGTGAATTGCAGCAGCAGTTACGCCAATGTCGGGGATTACTGATGACGCCGCGTTGGGTGGAAGCCTTTGGCAATGTGGCAATAGAAGCCCTCGCCTGTGGTGTTCCGGTGATTGCGTACCGTCGCGGTGGACCGGCGGAAATTGTTGAGGAGGGGAAAACGGGGTTTTTGGTGGAACCGGATTCGGTAGGGGGATTAGTTGAGGCGATTAACCGATTGGATAGGATTAACCGCCATACCTGTCGTCAACAAGCCGAAGCCAAATACTCAACCCCGGCGATGGGCGATCGTGTGGAGCAGTGGTTGTACGATATTTGAGTTCGTAGTTGCGCTTTAGCGCTATAAACCTGAAGGGGGGACAAGCAACTCAAACGCTTTTTGTGTTCATGAACAGGGCGATCGCGAGTAAGTTGCTCAGATCTCTCAATCGCTCTATTGTCGGCTGATCCCAATGGCGTGGGGTGATGCATTGATGGACACACAGCCCCCCTAATCGTTGACCGTGACTGATGAGGGGTACAATTAAAACGGCTTTGGCTGTTAACGGAGTCAGTTGCGCGATCGCAACATCTGAGAGTTCGGTTTGCTCAATATCCTCAATCGCCACAATTTGCCCTTGTTGGTACACTGTCTTATAGTCTTCCTCTAAACCGGGATCGGCAAGGGAAAGTTCTAGCACCGAGGGATATCCGGGGGCGGCGGATTCCACAATCGATTGATCGCCTAAGGTATAGAAGATTACTCGTTCAACGTCTAACTGAACTCGCAGCTTCACCACCGTGAAATCTAGCAGCGTTAACACAGGAGTAGACTTAGACAAGCGCTGGAGAATCTCTGCCAATAAAGCGTTCCACTGGTGTAAACGCTGTAATTGCTGGGTGGCTTGTTCCGCCTGTGTCAAAGCTTGAGCCGCCGTCAAGAGACGCCGTACTCGTTGGGAGAGAACCGCCCAATAGATGGGTTTGGTGACATAATCCGTTGCACCTACTTCAAAAGCCCGATCTACGGACTCTTGATCATCCAAAACCGTAATCATTAAAATCGGGATGCGATCGCCTCCTGGTAGAGAACGCAAACGCTGACAGCAGGTAAAGCCATCCAATCCCGGCATAACTGCATCCAACAATACCATGTCTGGCTGATGATGCATATATTCGCTCAGACATTGCTCCCCATCCTTCGCTTCCACAACGCCATATCCCTCTTCTGTCATCGCTAAATTGAGTAATGAGCGCATGGAACGATCATCATCAACGATGAGGATTAAAGGTTGATCAGGCTGAAAATCCATAGTAGAAGGTAGAAGGGTAGTTACCAGGTAAGGGCTTGGTTACCAAGCCCCTACTATGTTTGTGTCGCCACGATTTTAATCGCCCGATAGTCTGATTAGGGAATGGGAATTGGGGATTTTGACACCTGTTTAATTAAAGCAGTTTTCACCTTCTCATACTCTACCTTTACCTGAACCAGTTGCTCGGCAGGGACTTCAGTTATACCCGCACCTGCCAAGGCTTCCAACTTCTTGCACATAAGGGAAAGAGTAACCGCACCCAGATTCGCGCTACTCGAACGGAAACTATGAGCCGCCTGTCTTAGAGCCTCTGCATCTTGGGTGGCGATCGCGGATTGAATGGCTTGGAGTCGTTCGGGTGCATCGTCTAAATATTCTCCTACAATTTTATCCAAGACAACCTTGGCTTTGGCTCCCGCTAATTTCTCTAAGGATTGCCATATCTTAGGATCTAATACCTCCGACTCCGGCTCGTGCAACCTTGGCGACGCCGGAAAAACACCTGCGCCCTCATCTCCATGTAACCCCTGATGACTATCCGATACCTTTTGCAACGCCTGAACCAGTTTTGGCAACTCAATCGGTTTCGTAATATAATCATCCATCCCCGCCGCCAAGCACTGTTCTCGATCCCCCCGCCGAGCATAAGCCGTCAGCGCAATAATCCGGGGGCGTTCGTGAGTAGACCACTGCTCACAGATCTGGCGCGTCGCGGTTAAACCATCCATTTCTGGCATTTCCACATCCATAAACACGACATCATAAGACTGACTCTGCAAAGCCTGTAATGCCTCTGCACCGTTACTCACGACATCAGTCTGATAGCCCAGTTTCTTGAGCAAAAGGAGGGCAAATTTCTGATTCACCCGATTGTCTTCCGCCAGCAATATCCGTGTTTTAGGGTTTTTTGTTAAAGGCGTGGTTTGCATTGTGTTCTGTCTATTAGGCTGGATTATTCCTCTCTTTATTGTGTAGGTAAGGAGGCTATTTAGACCTACGCCAAATTGCCGAATTTTTCATGCTCAATCGACGTAATTTTTGTTTACATTTGTCTTGAGCAGGCGAATGAGCTTTTCTGGGCGACTGACTGAGAGATAATTCTCTGTGTGCGTTGCCATATCACCCTAAATTATTGATTTGAATCACTGCTTTTTTGTTAAAAACAAACCTTGATACTCCCATCCATCTTTTGACTAGGTTTCTCTGCTCAGGGTTTAGGTAGATTCGGATCTTCTTTGATTTTCTTACCGTACTTTCTAAGTCCATGCATTCGACAAGAGAAGACGTGGACAATGGAGAGTAAATCTTGGGTAAGCTCTGATTGCGGACAGTATACAGTCTGGTCGAGAACCACGATGCTTCCACCGTTTTTCTCGACCAGATACTGTATAAGCTCGAATCCAAATCGGCACAATCGGTCTTTGCAGGCAACAACAATTGTGAGCTTATCCCCTTTAAGAAGTCTGTCCAGTAAGGAACGCAATCCTTTTCTTTTGAAGTTGAGTCCACTTCCGATGTCTTTGACGATTTCGGCTTGTGGGTAGAGAGACTGCATATAGGCGACTTGTCGGGCCAGGTCGTCTCGCTGCTTTGCACTGGAGACTCGACAATAACAAACAGTGGCGCTTCGAACACTTGCTCCCAGATAGGCTTCAACATCAAAAAGCCTTTGTCCGGCTGGATTGCGTATAGAGGGAATGCTGCCATTGTCTGCGTACTTTCTTAGCGTATTTTTATGTAATCCAAGTCGCTTGACGGCTTCTCTCAAAGGAATATAACCCATGTTAGTAAATAAAAGTCAATATGAGCATATAGTATCATACAATCTATCTGTTATCAACCCTCATCATACCTAGAGACATCTCCATGCTTCTGGCAATTTTTTCTATTCTGTCTAAAAAAAGAGAATGTTTAGTAGCCTATGTTACTGCTTATCGGCGCATAAGCCGATTTCGCCAAAACTCTCTCTTAGAGAAGAGGAGATATTTCAAACGCCTGAGTAACTTTAAAAGTAAGACCTCCAATTGTCGTCACCGTCAGGTTTCCATGCCTTCAGAAAACACCACCGCCACTCCTGAGAATACTCATGTTGATAATGACAATCAGCAACAGAGACAGGATAGCGAAGCAACTGTCAAAAAACCACCCCAACACCCCGAAGCTGACCAAGACGATTTAAATGGGAAAAAATCCCCCCAGTCTTCTCAGCTCAAAACCAAGTTAAAAAAAGCATGGTGGCTGATTCCCCTGGTGGGGTTAGTGCTGGCGATTGGTGGTGTATCCGTGATGCGCCTGTCGCCTAAAGAAGAAGAAGCCGCAACCACAACTCAACCCTCCCCCCTACCCGTGCGGGTTACTCCAGCCCAATTAGAATCGATTCGCGCTTGGGTATCCAGTGAAGGGAATGTCCGGGCGACTCGCTTTAAACATCTAACCTTTGACGTAGATGGCGATATCACCTATATCGCCAACCGGGAAGGGGGGCGACGATTACGAGAAGGCGATCGCGTACAAAAAGGGGAACGGCTTGCCCGAATTGATGATCGGGAACTCCAAGCCCAGGTGAGCCAAGCACAAGCGGCTGTCGCCGAGGCGCAAGAACAGAAAAGCGTCGCCGCCGCTAATCTCGCCCAAGCCCAGGCACAAGTCGCCCAAGCGCGTTCTCAGGTGCAGCAAGCCCAGGCACAATTAGCCAAGGCGCGATCCAATCGGGATCTGGCGCAAAGTCAACTGGAACGCTATCGACTCCTTTATAACCAGGGCGTGATTCCCGCCAGTGAATTTGATACCCGCCAGAATACACTACAAGACGCCCAAGCCCAAATTCAAGCCGCCCAAGCCCAAGTTCAAGCCGCCCAAGATCAAGTTCAAGCCGCCCAAGCCCAAGTTCAAGCCGCCAGAGAACAGGTGGAAGCCGCTGAAACAGGCATTACCACGGCTCGCGCTCAACTGACTCAGGCGAAGGTTGACTTAGAAGGGACGCGCCTTTATGCCCCCTTTGATGGTGTTGTTGCCTATCTGAATATTCGCGAAAACGAGTATTATACTCCTCAACTCGTCTCCACCCAACTGGCAGGAGAGTATCAAGGCATTTTAGAGCGAGTACCGATTGTCGTCATCGATCCCAGCCAATTTGAAGTCATTGCCGACTTCCCCGCCTCCAGTGGACAGCGCATTCGTCCTGGTCAACCTGCCTACATTGTCTCAGAACTCGATCGCTCCGGTGAACGTCCCAACCAAACCATTATTGAAAGGGCGCGTGCGAAAGGAGAAGTATTTGCCGTCAACCCCGCCGTTAGTCCAGGGGGGCGATCGATTCAAGTCACCATTCGGATTACGGACACCACAACTAACCTACAACACGGAGAACAAGTTTCAGCTTGGATTGCTGTAGAAGACGAGGAAAATACAGTCGTTGCCCCCTTAGATGCCTTTGTTTATCGTGATCAAGACCCCTATGTCTTTGTCGTCAATCCCGAAGCAGGAGTCGTGGATCAGCGTCAAATTGTACCCGGAATTACAGGCATTCAGCGGCGAGAAATTGAGAGTGGCGTTTCCCCTGGAGAACTGTTAGTCACTGAAGGACAAAATCGTTTAGTAGATGGCACACCTGTCGAGATTATTGAACGCAATTAATAGGAGTGATGAGGGAGATGAGGGAGATGGGGGAGATGGGGAAGCTGGGGGAGCTGGGGGAGATGGGGGAGATGGGGAAGCTGGGGAAGCTGGGGGAGATGGGGAAGATGGGGAAGTTGGGGGAGATGGGAGACAAAATTTCTATTGCCTATTGCCTATTGCCTATTGCCTATTGCCTATTGCCTATTGCCTATTCCCTGTTCCCTGTTCCCTGTTCCCTGTTCCCCGTTCCCTATTCCCTAACCAATGACCAAACCATCCCCGATATCTCGTTTCTTTTTCCTCAAACCCGTTTTCGGTATTTTGTTAAGCCTGCTGTTTACAATTGGCGGGTTTCTCGGTTACGCGGCGATCGTTAAAGAAGCCTATCCTGATATTAATATTGCCATAGCGACAGTCACCACAACCTGGGCAGGGGCTGATCCGCAAACCATTGAACAGCAAGTAACCAATGAATTAGAGACAGAGATTAAATCTGTTGAAAACCTGGAAGAACTTAGAAGTGCCTCATTTAGTGGCTTCTCCATCATTCAGGTAGAATTTAACTCCGAGGCGGATGTAGACCAGTCAATTCAACTGCTACGTGATGCCGTTTCTCAAGCCGAACCAAACTTACCTAGAGAGGCAGAACAACCCGTTGTTGAACAAGTTTCCTATGATGATGTCCCGATTCTTACCATAGCCCTATTTGGTGACCTGGACGCCACCGTTTTAAACTTGGCGGCGGAACGGTTACAAGAACGATTAGAAAAGGTTTCTGGTGTTAGCGAAGTCAATCTGGGAGGGGCGCGGGATGAAGTCGTACAAGTTCAGCTTGACCCCAGTCGCCTAGTCGCGCTACAAATTCCACCCACGACGGTTGCCAATCGCATCCAAACCGCTGACCGCGATGTGCCTTTAGATGAGGTTGAGAGTAACCAAATTGGCACGCAGGTGCGCTTTTATGGACGGTTTCGCCAATTAGATGATTTACGGGAATTGCCGATCGCTCGTCTGGATGGGCGGGTGGTTCGCTTAGCGGAAATTGCCACGGTTCGTCGAGAGTTGGAGGAAGAAGAAAGTCGGGCTTTTATTAGTTGGCAGGGGAGACAATTTGAACCCGTTATTAGTATGGGGATTAAGAAAGTCCCCGGACAAGATTCAATTGAAGTAATTAATCGGGTTTTGGCAGAAATTGAAGCCGCCCAGCAGAACCCCGAACTGTGGTTTCCGGGGATGAAATACCGGATTATTTCTGATGAATCCGAAACAATTTGGGAGGATTTGGAAAACTTATTCACCAATGCGTTACAGGCAATGGCAGCGGTATTTGTAATTTTGTTTATTGCCTTGTCTTGGCGAGAAGCGTTGATTGCTGGACTGTCGATTCCCTTAACTTTTTTGGGGGCATTGGCGATTTTATGGTTAACGGGTCAAACCCTGAATACGATGGTACTGATTGGCATGGTATTGTCGTTGGGTTTGTTGGTGGATGTCTTCATCTTAATGATGGAGGGAATGCACGAGGCGATTTTTATTTCTAAGTTAGGTTTTAATCAAGCGGCGCTGAAGACGGTAAAAACCTATGCACCTCCGGCGTTTTCTGGTCAGTTAACCACAATTTTGGCAATGGTGCCGCTGATGGCAATTAGTGGGACGATGGGAAAATTTATCCGCTTGCTGCCGATTACAGCGATTACCTGCCTACTGCTGAGTTTTGCGATCGCGATTTTGGTGGATGTTCCTTTATCTCGTTTTCTGTTAGCTGGAATCAGCAAAGAAAATAAAACCTCCCGCATTGACCAACTCAGTGAAACCGCCTCGGAACGGTTTACTCAGTGGAGTTTAAACCATACCGTTCGTAATCAAACCACTGCCCGGGCGTGGACAGCGGGAACTATCGCTTTATTCCTCTGTGCCGTCTTTGCCTTTACCCAAATTCCCACAGTCTTTTTTCCAGACACCGATGAACGCGATTTGAGTATTAATGTGGAAATGCCGCCGACAACCACGCTGGAAACATCACAAGCGGTAGCGGATGATTTGGGTCAACGTTTACGGTCTAAAGACTATTTTGAAAGTGTAATTAAATATGTCGGACGGCGCAGTAATTTAGTCAGTTCCGGTGAATTGCAGCCCAGCCAAGCTAGCTATTTAGTGGGGTTTGATGTTGTATTTGTTCCTGACGAACAGCGGCAGTTGAACTCCTTTGAATACGTGGATAAGCTGCGTCCCCAACTGGAAGCAGCGCTGACATCTTATCCCGGTGCAACTTTGGTGATCAACAGCCAACAAGCCGCCCAAAATGAAGACCCGATTCAAGTGGAACTTACCGGGAATAATCTGAGTGAATTGCGGCGGATTTCTGGGGATATTCAGTTGGCATTGCGGCAAATACCGGGGACAACCGATGTGCGCGATAATTTGGGCGACTTGCAACCGGATTTGAAACTAATTCCTGAACGCGAACAGCTTGATTTTTATGGAATTAGTGAAGAACAACTAGCGGCACAAGCACGTTATTATATGACTACCAATGATGTTGGCGATTTTGTTCTGGGTGGAAATGAAGAGGATTTAGAAATTCGCCTGAGTACAGCGTGGCCCTCACGCGGGGGAGAGGTTGGGGGTCCAACTCGCCGAGATGAACTCTTATCCGTGCGCTTCTTTGGCTCAAATCCGGATCAGCCTGTGATTGCAGCAGACTCGGTGATTGAGACAGTACAGGGACAAACCCCGTTATCGATTACCCATCGAGGCGGAGAACGCACGGTTACCGTATTGGCAAAAGTTGCCAGTCGCACCGTTGGCGAAATTCTCAGTGATTTAGAACCGAAATTGGAACAGATGCAGCAGTCTTGGTCTCCCGGTTACCGTTATCAGTTTACCGGGGAAGCGGAGGAACAGGCGGAAACCTTTGGGTCAGCCGGTCAAGCATTGGTTTTGGCGATTATTATGGTGTTTGCAGTGCTGGTGCTGCAACTGGGTTCATTTCGCCAGCCGTTTATTATTCTCTTGGCAATTCCCTTTGCCTTAATTGGCACAATGGGCGGGTTTTTTCTAGCTTGGATTCCCTTTTCCTTTCCGGCGTTTATTGGGGTGATTTCTTTGGTGGGTATTGTGGTCAATGATGCCATTGTTATGGTGGATACGATGAACCACTATGAACAAGAGGGGATGAATGTGCGAAAAGCGGCGGCTCATGGGGTATCTGACCGTTTGCGACCGATTTTGACGACGAGTTTAACTACGATTATTGGCTTGATTCCCTTGGCGCTGAGTCAGGCGACGTGGATGCCTTTATGTAGTGCGATTATCTTTGGTTTAATTGCGGCGACGTTGAGTGCGTTGCTGGTGGTGCCTTGTTTGTATTTACTGTTAACGCCGAAGCCATCTGATTAGGGAATCGGGAACCCCTTTTTGAGGCGATTGAAATCGCTGCTACACTTGCCTTGCGTCCGCGCAGGCGGACTAGATTATAAAGGGGGTGGCTAACCGGGCTTTGGGATAAGGTGATAGCTGGAGAGGGCTAAAGCCCTCACTACGAACAAATCTATCCCACAATTTTAGCTGTGTCAGTCCAGTAGGTTGGGTTGACGATAGGAAACATTGAGTATACAGCAGTTTGCTCGGCTATGCGGTACATTGTCGATCCCCCTCGCATCCCCCTTAAAAAGGGGGACTTTGAGCGACTGTACTTTATTACAGCGCAAAGCGCTATAAGGGGAGAAAGAGGCGAGCAACCCCTCAGTCTCCCCGATTCAGTTTCAAGAGGAACAGAGCAAATCAATTAAGGATTGGGGGAGTTCTTCAAAATGATCTAGCAAAAAATCCACGATGGTTAACTGGCGCAAGTCAACGGGTTGAGCAGGGCGATAGTCTTGACCTCGGTTGAACCAACATTGAACGGTTCCCAGGGAACGGAAACAGATGTGAGACATTTGCTCATACGTGACACCCCATTTGGCATAAAACCGCCTGGGTGTCATCCTTAGTTTGCAGTAACAATAAAGGTCAATAATGTATTCTTCTCGCTGGGTAATCGGGCGGGGATTATGGGGTCCTTTGGGGTTATAGCGTCCGGTTGGGCTATGCACGGATAGAGGATCTATTTGATGATCAGAATCGGTGGGATAACGGTATAGGTTCTCCTCATCTTCACGGGGAGAATTGTTGAGGTTTAAGTGTGTAGGGGCGGGTTTAGGAACAAACCGGAATTGTTTTACCCAACTGGGTGGCAAAACCCGCCCGTCTTCTTGGGTTACGTCCTCCATTTCTTGACTATGACGCAGAGTATTTAAAGCACCAGCAATGAGTTTACCATTCAGGCTTTCGGTCAACTGCTGGATAAATAACGCCGCGATCGCATGAACTTCCGCATCCGTCAGGTGCATTTGGGTTGCATCGAAGTCAATGTCGCTGTAGTGCTTGATCAACCCGATGAGTTGAGGAATGCCTAATTCCTCTAAGTCTTGCTGGATAGGGGGTTCACCAGTGTTGCTGCTGTCGAAGTTAGGGGAGAGGTGTGTCATGTTGTTTTCTCCTTTGATATTTTGCATTTAAACTACTTGTTATTATGTTATAACATTATGAGCAAAATAAAAACCCCCTTTTGTGGAGGTTGGAAGACCCCTTTTCTTACTACCTGCCATAGTAGAGACGTTCCATGGAACGTCTCCACTCGAAAAGGACGGTCAACTCATGTCAGGCTTAGTCGTCACACCAATTAATCAGGACTATCGAATCATGGCTTATTCAATACACCTGGAAGGCGATACTCTCAAAGTGGATTTTGCCAAAACCGATGAAGGGAAGCCGATTCCGGCTGCTGGCGATGTCATTGTGCAAGATGTACAGACTCGCGTCAGCCGGTGAAAGTGGTGCTGTGCGGCGCTCCCAATACCGGAAAAACGGTTTTTCGGGATGGGTTGAAACAGGCAATTCTGGAGCGAGATGATGCTCCCCAGGATTTTTACACGATTTCTGGTTGTCCAGATGGGGATGGTTCCTGGTTTACACCAACAGCACAGAAGTACCCGGAGTTAGCGGCAGAATTAAAGGATGAGTATAAGGCGAAGTTTACACCGGAATTTGCCCAGGACAAAGCGCGAACGGTTGACGTGATTAAAAACTCGTTATTACTGTTTGATGTGGGGGGCAAGATCAGTGCAGAAAATGAGTTAATTATGGCTAAAGCCACCCATGCCGTGATTTTAGCCAAGTCGGAATCCGAGGTAGCGGATTGGCAATCGTTTTGTCGAAAGCTGAACTTGAGTGTGATTGCGATAATTTATAGCGATATTAATGCCACAACCGATGAGATTGAAACGAAATCCCCCCAGTTAAAGGGAACAGTTCACCGACTGATTCGGGGTGAATTAGTAAGCAATCGTCCTATGATTCAAGAGTTGGCACAGCAGTTAGTTGAATTAGCCAATTTGTAGTAAGGGTAGGGGCGCATGGCGTGCGCCCGTGTCAACTTAAGGTGCAAACTAATACTGACAAGCATTTCACCCTCATCCCCTAACCCCTTCTCCCATCAAGGGAGAAGGGGAACCGGAATAATTAGGGTCTGCTGAATAAGTCTTGTGGTGGGGAAAAGGCTTTTATGCAGGAGGCAGAAGGCAGAAGGGAAGAGGGTTTAATCCAACCCACAATCGTTGTCCTGGGAGTATCTTTCTCACGCTAGGTGCTAGGTTTTTTACA
>NZ_JAVJUO010000229.1:0-31714 GCF_040220555.1 Coleofasciculus sp. C1-SOL-03 | reverse complement strand
GATCCCCCTTCCGTCCCCCTTAAAAAGGGGGAGACCAGAGGATGCTTCGCTTTTTGTTGCACGGGGGAGACCAGAGGATGCTTCGCTTTTTGTTGCACGGGGGAGACCAGAGGATGCTTCGCTTTTTGTTGCACGGGGGAGACCAGAGGATGCTTCGCTTTTTTTGCACGGGGGATTTAGGGGGATCGACAATGTACCGCATAGCAGAGCAAACTGCTGTATTCAGCAGCCCCTATTTGAGCGGATGACTGATGAAAGCGTACCTGTCATCAATTCTAACTCTAGCTACTCCTTGCTGAAATGACCAAGCACTATCAAATTGAGGCTTGATGACTAAATTACCTATTTTGTTAATATAGCCCCACTTGTCACCTATTTTGATCGCGATTAAGTCTTCCGAAAAGTTATACGTGTTATCAAACTGGGGAGCAATTAGCATATTTCCCTGCTGATCAATATAACCAATTTTATCGTTCATCGAAATTCCAGCCACACCTTGGACAAAATCCCCCGCCCAATCAAAATAAGGCATAATCACAAACTCGCCTTGATGATTAATATACCCCGATTTCATCGCTTGATTCGATACAGACGCCAAGCCTTCGGAAAAAGAACTCGCATCTTTAAACTGAGGTGGAATCGCCCAGTTTCCAGTTTTGTCGATATAGCCATACTGGTTATTCAATTTTACCGTAGCTAACCCCTCAGAAAACGGTTCTGCTTCCTGAAATTGAGGTGAAGCAACCCAGCTTCCGGTTTTATCAATATAACCATACTGATTATTATTTTTGACAATTGCCAATCCTTCGGAAAACAAATCAGCATCGTAAAATTGAGGTAAAATTATTACCGTGCCAGTTTTATCGATATAGCCCCAATCTTCACCTTGTTTAACCGGGGCTAATCCTTCGGCGAACGATTGAGCGCCATCAAATTTTGCTGAAATTACCCAGTTACCTGTTTGATCAATATAACCCCATTTCCCATCAACTTTGACCGGGGCTAACCCTTCATTAAACGAATCAGCTAACTCGAATTGCGGTTTAATTACCCAGTTTCCAGTTTGACTAATATAGCCCCACTTTCCATCCAACTTAACCGCAGCCAATCCCTGAGAAAAATCATGTCCTGACTCTAACTCAAACGGGAAAGCAAATTGTACAGGAACAGCATTTTCGCTAGAAATTCGAGAATTATGGAAACCGTTGTTAATCGTTGATATAATCTGACATCCGGATAATTGAGTAACCAGCAAACCTAAGAAGAGACTGGTGATCTTAAAAACTAGCCGATGTCTAAACTTGTAATCTAACAATCCTCTACCCATGGGGTAATAATCACTATTTAGGGCTGGCTGAATAAGTGCTGTGGGGAGCAATGTAGAGACGTGCCATGGCACGTCTGGAAGATGGGGAAGATTGTGTAGGGGCGGGTTTCACTACTATCGTTTGAAATGGTGCGTTACGCTTCGCTAACGCACGATGGCGGACTGACACAGCTAAAACTGTGGAATAGATTTGACGTTTAAACCGGGCGCAAGCCTTGCGCCCCTACAATTCTAATCCACCAAATAAGGTGTGCCACGCCACTACACCCGCCCCGACTTGACAAATGACATAAGACGAATGACAAATGACGATCTCCGCCGTTAACTTTAATTGTTCCCACCTACTTAACCCCTCAGTGTCATCAGTGCTACCAACCGCCCACATCCCCACCCCAATCCCTCAACATCAATCCGTGAAATCAGTGTTTACCGTCTTGCTACCCCTTCATTCCGGGCGGCTTGTTGTACCGCTGCGGAAACAGCCGTCACGACGCGCTGATCAAAAACCGATGGGATAATATGTTCAGCGTCCAAATCTGTCGTAGACATCAAAGACGCGATCGCTTTTGCCGCTTCTAGATACATCGTACTGGTAATCATGGAAGCGCGACAGTCGAGGGCACCGCGAAACACACCGGGGAACGCCAGAACATTATTAATCTGATTCGGATAGTCACTCCGCCCTGTTGCCATAACCGCCACATCATCTAACACCAATTCTGGCTGAATTTCGGGGATTGGATTCGCCATCGCCATGACAATGGGATCTCTTGCCATCGAATGTACCATGTCTGGCGTCAAAACACCGGGAACACTGACGCCGAGAAATACATCCGCCCCCACCATGGCACCCGCTAAAGTACCACTGGATTCAACAGCAAATTCCTGCTTTTGAGGCGTTAAATCGCTGCGTTTTGTCGAAAGAATCCCTTTAGAATCACAGATCCAAATCCTTGTCGCCCCAGCTTGACGCAATAGCCGCGCGATCGCAATTCCCGCTGCGCCAGCGCCATTAATCACAATTCGTACCTCTTCCAGGGATTTCTTCACCAGTTTCAGGGAATTAATTAACGCCGCTAAACTGACAATGGCTGTCCCATGCTGATCATCGTGAAACACAGGAATATCCAAGACTTGCCGCAGTTTGGCTTCAATGTCAAAGCAACGGGGGGCGCTGATATCTTCCAGGTTAATTCCGCCAAAAACGGGAGCGATATTTTTAACGGTTTCGATAATCGTATCAGTATCTTGATTTGCCAGACAGATAGGAAAGGCGTCAATTTTGGCAAATTCTTTAAACAGCATCGCTTTCCCTTCCATGACGGGTAATGCGGCTTCGGCGCCTAAGTTGCCTAACCCTAATACGGCGCTACCATCTGTAACAATTGCTACTGTATTACTTTTAATTGTCAGGGAGTAAACATCTTGGGGATCATCGGCGATCGCCGTGCAAATTCGACCCACCCCTGGCGTATACGCCATGGCTAAATCGGCTTGGGTTTTCAGGGGGAGTTTGTTCTCGATGCTGATTTTGCCCCCTCGATGCAGGTTAAATGTGCGATCGTAGACATCGATCACCTTGATATGGGTAAGTTCCTTAACCGCTTGCACAATCTGTTCCGCGTGTTCGGTACTCGTCGCATCAATGGTGATTTCACGAGTCGTAACTTTATGGGTTTGGTGAATCAGATCAATCTGTCCCAGGTTACCCCCCACTTGTGCGATCGCCTGAGTAACGGTGGCGAGCATCCCAGAGCGGTTGGGAAGTTGGATACGAATCGTTAAACTGAAACTGGAATTCGGTGTCAGGTCTGCCATGCTGGATTGATTTCGGGTCTCAAGCTTTGAACAGACCCTAACTAATTGCTTGCAATTAGTTAGGGATTCTCCCCTGCTGTTACCACGAGGAGCCGCTGTTCTCGGTGGGTATCAGGAACTTTTGCCTTTATACCCCTCCAAGCCATTTCTGAATCGGAGTTAAGACTAAAAAAGCCTTATAAACGCACTAAGATTTTTACCCAGTAGATGCGTTATTGTAACAAATAATCTCTACTGGAACCCTCTAATCTTAAGTTTTCTAGGTTCTTTAGGTCGTGCCGAACAAATACATGCCGCCGTACCTGTTAGTATTATACCAAAATTGTTGGCGTTTCGCTTTCCCCCATCTAAATCTTGTGATTTTAGATTGGGACTGCGCTCAACTTTTGTTCAATTGTAGACCGAATTCCCAGTCCGAGGGAAAGCAGGGGGAGCAGAGAGAGCTGGGGCAGCAGAGGAAGCTGGGGAAGCAGAGGGAGCTGGTGAGTCAACAGATGACGAATGACGAATGACAAATAACAAATTATTATGACAAGTCTTTATACTGAAATCGAAATCAATGCTCCCAAGTCACAAGTGTGGCAAGTATTATTAGACAAACAGCAGTGGAAGTATTGGAACACGTTTCTCTTTGACCGCGAACCCGAACAGCCATTGGAAAAAGGACAAGCGGTGTCTCTGTCATTACGACGATTACCCAAGGATGAAGAAACGGACTTTGAACCCTTGATCACCCTCTTACAACCCGGAATTTGTCTGCGCTGGGTTTCATCGATTCCCGGTTTTCGCAGTGAGTACGTATTTGAGTTACAAGAGATTGGTTTGAGTCGCACTAAATATGTTCATATAAGCCGTTTTTCAGGTATTCTCACTCGTGTTTTTGTCCCCTTTATCCGGCAAGATGAGCATCGGGGAATGCAACGCATGGCGCGGGAGTTGAAGCGGTATGTTGAGCATTTATAATTAGGGAAAATATGGCTCTTGAGACCAGATGTTCTGCTATTCCCTAGGATTATGACTACCGTATTAAACTTAAAGCCACTGACGACAACATTGACGCGATCGCAGTTTTATCAACTGTGTGTAGCCAACCCTGATGTACCATTAGAACGTTCGCCCCAGGGAGAGTTAATTATCATGACACCGATTGGTGGAGAAGGCGGTAGCCGAGAAGCCAGCTTAATCTCTAGAGTTGTCGTCTGGAATGAGCAGACTCAGCTTGGTGTAGTCTTTAGCTCCCAAACTGTCTTTAGTTTACCGGGTGGAGGCGATCGCTCTCCAGATGTCGCTTGGGTGGAATTAGGGCGATGGCAAAGTTTGAGTCAATCGGAACGAGAAAAGTTTCCGCCGCTTTGTCCAGATTTCGTGATTGAGTTGCGATCGCGCACCGACCGATTAAAGCCACTTCAGGATAAGATGCAGGAATATTTGGCAAGTGGTTTGCGTTTGGGTTGGTTAATTAATTACCAGGATCGGCAAGTGGAGATTTATCGAGAGGAAACAGAGATAGAAGTTGTGTCGATGCCTGTTGTGTTGTCAGGGGAGGAAGTATTACCAGGGTTTAGATTAGAAATACTGTAGGGGCGGGTTTAGGGATTCAATTAAACATATCACCGATAACCTTTCAACAAAACCCGCCCTTTTCCTAGGTGTAGCCGAACCCTAAATACTGTAGGGGCGGGTTTAGGGATTCAATTAAACATATCACCGATAACCTTTCAACAAAACCCGCCCTTTTCGAGCCATAAATATGGTGCGTTACATTTGGCTAACGTAGCCTAATTGGGTAAACCTGTCAATTTGTCAAGATTACAGTGATAGGAATTTTGTGCGATCGCTCCTGGCATAGTGGTCAATGTTCAGAAAGCCCATGTCCAGCAATTCAGCGTGAAAACCGACACCATCTTCTATAACCTGTTTCTCGAATTTCCAGGTATTTTATTTGAACTCATCGATTCAGACCCAGAGGAAGCCGCGACTTATGAATTCACCTCCCGTGAAATCAAACAACCTTCCTTCCGGTTAGACGGCTTGTTCTTACCCACGACAGAAGACGCAGAAAAATCGTTCTATCTGCTAGAGGTTCAGTTTCAACCCGATGAAGCGTTATACTATCGATTATTTGGTGAACTCTTTCTCTACTTGAGGCAATACCAACCGCCTCATCCTTGGCAGGTTGTCGTGATCTATCCCACTCGTAGGATTGAACGAGAACAAGCGTTTCAATTTAGTGAAATCCTTGCCCTCAATCGCGTCACACGCATTTATATTGATGAATTAGGAGAAACCTCATCCGGTTCTCTTGGGATTGAAATGGTTAAGCTGGTGATTGAGGATGAGGAGACTGCACCAGAACGAGCAAGACGATTAGTCGCACAAGCTCAAGTCCAAATCGATGACGAAGCAACTCAGCGAAATCTCATCAAATTAATTGAGACAATCATTGTTTATAAATTACCACACAAAAGCCGCGAGGAGATTGAAGCCATGTTCAGCTTAAGTGAACTCAAGCAAACTAAAGTTTATCAAGAAGCCTTAGAAGAAGGTGAACAGATAGGTGAGTTGAAAGCTAAGTTAGTAGCAATACCACGCATGATAGAATTTGGCTTAAGGTTGCCGCAAATCGCACAGTTGCAAGATTTACCGCTAGAGGTTGTACAACAGACAGAACAGTTATTTCAGAAACAAAACGTTGCCGCTTTTATTGAACTCTTAACGAATCAGCGTGACTTGTTTTCAGCTCAAGATTTGACAGAATTACAGCAGTGGATTGCCCCTGTACCGGATCGGATTGAAGATTTATCCGAGGCGATCGCACAATGGTGCAATCAGGAATCCCATACCCTACAGCGTCAGGCTTGGCGTCAAATCCTCTCTGATTTATGGAAGGCGACGGTGGAAACCATCTTGAAATCTTACCCCACTACTCTGGATCTGACTTCCTCTCCCGTAACTAAGGAAATGTTGCAACAGGGAATTAACGGGGAATAATACAAACTCCAGGAAGCATATTGACTCTTCACAAGGTTTGTCGGGTATGTGTCCTATGTTTGAGCAAATGGTGCGTTACATTTGGTTAACGTAGTTTTATGGGTGAAGGTGTCAATTTGTCAAGATAGCGGTGATAGGAATTTTCGCGATCGCTCCTGGCATAGTGGTCAATGTTCAGAACGCCCATGTCCAGCAATTCAGCGTGAAAACCGACAGTATCTTCTACAACCTGTTTCTCGAATTCCCAGGTATTTTATTTGAACTCATCGATTCAGACCCAGAGGAAGCCGCGATTTATGAATTCACCTCCCGTGAAATCAAACAACTTTCCTTCCGTTTAGACGGCTTGTTCGTACCGACTACGGAAAACCCAGAAAAACCCTTGTATCTGCTGGAAGTTCAGTTTCAACCCGATGAAGCGTTATACTATCGATTATTTGGTGAACTCTTTCTCTACTTGAGGCAATACCAACCGCCTCATCCTTGGCAGGTTGTCGTGATCTATCCTACTCGTAGGATTGAACGAGAACAAGCGTTTCAATTTGGTGAAATCCTTACCCTCAATCGCGTCACACGCATTTATATTGATGAACTAGGAGAAACGTCATCCGGTTCCCTTGGGATTGAGATGATGAAGCTAGTGATTGAGGATGAGGAGACTGCACCGGAACGAGCAAGACGATTAGTCGCACAAGCTCAAATACAGATAGATGATGAAGCAAGCCAGCGCAACCTAATCAAATTAATTGAGACAATCATTGTTTATAAATTACCACATAAAAGCCGCGAGGAGATTGAAGCGATGTTCAGCTTAAGTGAACTCAAGCAGACTAAAGTTTATCAAGAAGCCTTAGAAGAAGGTGAAATCAAAGCCAAGTTAGCCGCAATACCACGCATGATAGAATTTGGCTTAAGGTTGCCGCAAATTGCCCAGTTGCAAGATTTACCGCTAGAGGTTGTACAACAGACAGAACAGTTATTTCAGAAACAAAACGTTGCTGCCTTTATTGAACTCTTAACGAATCAGCGGGACTTGTTTTCTGCTCAAGATTTGACAGAATTACAGCAGTGGATTGCCCCTGTACCGGATCGGATTGAAGATTTATCCGAGGCGATCGCACAATGGTGCAATCAGGAATCCCATACCCTACAGCGTCAGGCTTGGCGTCAAGTTCTCTCTGATTTATGGAAGGCGACGGTAGAAAACATCTTGAAAACCTACCCCAAAACTCTGGATCTGACGTCCTCTCCCCTAACTAAACAAATGGTGCAACAGGGAATTGAAGGGAATTGACACCGGGAACTGTAGAGACGTTGCATGCAACGTCTCTACAACTATAATGCAACGTCTCTACTATTTTTGATAAACCTTACTGCTGCATTTGAGTTGGCAAAGCACCGGGTTGTACTGTTACCTCAATATCTTTGCGATCGCGGCGTAATTCTAGATTTAAATCGCCACCTATTGGCGTCATTTGCACCACCTTTTGGACATCTTCGGCATCTTTGATCGACTCACCATTAATGTTATGAATCACATCCCCAGCTCGCAATCCAGCTTGATCAGCAGGGGAATTCCGCATCACTCTGGCAATTAGTACCCCTTGGCTTTCATCAACAGTCAGACCAGAATTGGGATTTTTGTTGATGTTTTCTTTCAACTCAGGGGTTAACGTGACCATCTGAATTCCTAAGAATGGATGTTCAACTTCCCCGTTGGCGATTAATTGCTGTGCAATTCGTTGTGCTGTATTAATCGGAATAGAAAATCCTAACCCTTGAGCGCCTTGAATAATGGCTGTATTCATCCCAATCACTTCACCGGATGCATTCAGCAGCGGTCCGCCTGAGTTACCGGGGTTAATTGCGGCGTCTGTTTGGATAAATTGGACGCGCTTATCGGGAACGCCTACTTCTGAACTGGAACGTCCTGTCGCACTGATAATACCTGTGGTGACGGTATTATCTAATCCTAACGGATTCCCGATCGCGATCGCCCATTCTCCCGGTTTGAGTTGTTCTGAATCCCCTAAGGTGATAATGGGGAGATTATCGGCTTCAACTTTGATTACCGCCACATCGGTTACAGGGTCAGTTCCTAGCACTTCTCCCGCAAATGTGCGACCATCTTTGAGAACCACATCCACTTGATCTGCACCATCAACAACGTGAGCATTGGTGAGAATCATCCCATCGGTGTTAATAATAAACCCCGAACCCGTTCCCCGTTCTACTCGCTGCTGCGGTTGTTCCGGAATTTGAGACCCGAAGAACTCGCGGAAAAAGGGGTTATTAAATGCATCGGGAACTTGAGACGTCACAGTTTTGGAGGCGTTAATCCGCACAACTGCAGATCCCACAGTATCCACAACGTTAGTAATAAAATTGCTGTTTTGGGGAGTGGACAGGTTCGCTGGAGGAATGATTCTTCCCAACCCCTGAGAGGATTGGGGAACAATAGAGTTGGCTGAAACTTGAGGATTCCCGGAGATGAAAGAGTTGGCGCCAAAGGAAACACCAGCGCCTACCAACATCAGGGACAAATAGGTGACAGCTTTTTTTACCGGGGAAGTGTCACTGTCATGAGAGTTGGATGTTTTCGTGTTGAATACCATAATGATTCTGCTGTTGAAATAGGATTGATTTGGATGATGTCAGTTACAGTTTGTCGGAGTTCGGTTAATTCGTTTTCAGGTCGAGAAAACCCGAATCCTGATTAACTCTCTCCTACCCATGGCTAACACCCCAATTGACGCTGTGATAATTATTTACGGATAAGGTATTAACCGGGTCTGGCGTCGGTGGCGTGAATCCGTTGCTTGGAAAGGAATCACGATGACCTATCGCTGACATTTATCAATGTAGATACTTGTTGTGACGTGGTTATGACAGTGTAGTTTCACTGATGTGAAGATTTCTGGATTGGTGCTGTAGGCTTCCCAGTGTTTTAGAGGAAATCCTCCTGTTGAGGTTGTGCTTACCGTAATTATAGGATACTCCCTTTTGCATAAGGGAGATGCAATCAGACATAGATTCCCACAAATCCCCTGGTTATGGTGAGGATAAGCGGTTTGGTATTTAAACCTTAATATAATGCCTCCCATCCTCGTAGTGTGAGCATCTTGCTCGCTACTAATAAGTAGGTGGACACAATTAAAGTTAACTGTTGAGATGAGGGAACAGGGAACAGGGAACAGGGAACAGTAAGGGTTTGAGGGCGATTTACTTGCACTTAATACAGCACCGTTTTCTTTTGTCCGACTACTTACCCTATCTCAATGTATGACCGCTTACTGTACCACTACAGCAACTCGATATGAAACGCTTCTGGTTTTCTCAACCAACATCCCGAAAAATTGAAATCAAGAATATCGCCTTTGGGTTAGGACTCACGGGTCTCATTCCTTGTCTTCTCTTATCCTTAGTCGCTTATCTGGGAGGATTTCACCGATATTTTGAATTAATCTCCCACTTCAAAGTGCAATACTTCGTAATTAGTTGTATTGTTTTCCTCTTATTGTCCTTCGCACGACGAAAAACTTGGTGGTTGGTCAGTTTGTTTTGTTTAACCCTTAATGCTGTAGAGGTTATTCCCTGGTATATTCCCCAAGTTTCGGATATGAATACGCCTTCCGGACAACCGTTGCGAGTGTTGCTGGCAAATGTCTATAGTGATAACCAGCGTTATGCTGAGTTTATCTCCTTGGTCAAAGCCGAAAAGCCTCAACTGCTCGTTGTCCAAGAAGTTAATCCAATTTGGTCACAGCAACTGGAAGCACTTAAGCCTCTCCTCCCTTACCAGATTGTTTATCCGAGATTTGATAACTTTGGCATTGCTGTCTACAGTGCGATTCCCCTGCGGAATACGGATATTAAATCGTTCACTGAGTATGATGTTCCCTCTATTTTTACTGAGGTAAAGTGGCAAGATCTCACTGTTTCTATTATTGCCACTCATCCGTTACCGCCGATTAATGCGGAGTATTTTAAGTCGCGCAATCAGCAACTTTTAGAACTAGAAAAGGTGATCAGTTCAACTAACAATATTTATGCCGTTATCGGTGATTTGAATACAACAATGTGGTCTCCCTATTACCGCAAATTTATCCGTCAGACTGGATTGAAAAATGCACGAGCAGGTTTTGGTATTCTCCCCACTTGGCCCCAGGGTGCGCCAATGTTACAGATTCCTCTGGATCATTGTCTGATTAGTCCAGAAATCAATGTTTTAAAGATTCGCACCGCTGGGGATATTGGTTCAGATCATCGTCCCGTAATTGCCGATTTGGTGATATCGGACGAGAAAGCTAGCAGACTATAGGGTTAAGGTTCTTTTACTACAAGCTGGTGTATTGGACAATAAACTTAACAAAAGATAAGGCTAAAGCCCTTACTACAAGCCGACTTCAAAATCCCTCCCTCTAACTGATAAATCGCTGCCATAATGCCATTGTCGGGATTATCCAGTAGGGACGCCTTAACTTCTTGTAAATAATCCCGAATCGCTTCCCGTAAAACAGGGCGTTCAACGTTTACAGTATGCTGATAATCCCAAATATCCCAGATAATAATTCCTACGCCGACAATCGGATCAAGAAACTGAGCGCCGAATTTACCAGCTACAGCGCCGCCCGTTTTGGCTGCCATTTTAGCGGAGGCTTTTCCGGCAAAGGATACGGCGACTTTACTGCCTATTTTGGTGACCACGGGAATCATGGCTTTGGCAAATAAGTAAGTGCTTCCGCCAACTAAAACTTTTAACGATAAATTAGACAGATTGCCTTCCGTATCTCGGATCGTTACCGCAATATCATCCAAATAGCGCTCCCATTCTCCTTGGGGAATCTGGTACTGAGTTTGAATGGTAGAAATGTTGTTTTCTAAGTCAGCAATATATAAATTCACCGTATCTCTGGTGATATGTTCCAGTTGGAGTTGGGCAATTTTAGGGCGGAGAACTCGTTTAGTGAATTCCGTTTGAAACGCCTCGGTCATTTTTTCGGCGACGGCTTGATTGGGAGTCGGTTTTGTGGTATCTATCCAGTGGGATACGGCTGAAGATGCCCAGACAAAGGGAGCGCTAAATTCTAGTTTCTTTTGATTAAAATAATCAAAATACCAATCCAAGAAATTGTCATCCACGCGACTCATGAGTTGATCAACCCAGCCATCGAGTTGGTCGGAGGCGAACTGTTCGGCGGTATGATGAGCATGGGTGATAGCCGTTGCGATCGCGCGATCAATTTTATCCTGATCCGGTCCAGTCCGATCAATCGTGACAACCTCATGTTTCGGCTTCTCTGAACTTCCCGCATCGGTTGATAATGAACTGGCAATAAAACCACTGCCGATGAGTGGGATAATCACAATCAGGATAACCGCCACCCAAATATAAGGTGTCACCGATTTAATTAACTGACTCCAGGCTTGTAGGCGAGTTGTCTTTTCTGTGTAGGTGGGTTTTTCCGATGGATTGGTTGGGGACAAGGTGGGGGTATGAGTAGGGTTAGAGGGCGTTTGGGTTTTCTCAGCGCCAGGTGATAGGGGCGCAGAGGGGTGAGTCGAGGTATCGTTGTGCGATCGCTTTTGGTTCATTGCTATGCTTGATTTGAAAAAGACCGCTACTCTCCTTTTAACGGATTCACTGGGATTTTGCACGAATTTAACCTATCTTCCGCCAATTAAAAAAGGGCGACCCGACCCGCTGTAGGGGCGGGTTTTATTACTATCTTTTCGGTTGCACCTCAATGTGACTAAACCCGCCCTGTTTCTAGAGTTATTCATTTATGCAGCGGGTCGCCCCTACACGCCTCCTACAACAGCTAAACTTCTGGTATCAAATCAACGCTGTAGAGGGTTTTACCTTCCAGATTATGCAGCGCCACCGTCATCACCTCACTCCTCCCCTCAATGTTTACTGTGCCAAAAAACTGCAATCCCTCACTGGGCGGACGATTGGGTTCTAAGTCGAATGAGACACTTTGAAACTTAACTTGGGGTCCAAACGTATTATCCAACAGCTTCCGTTCAAAGGTTCCCGCGTTTAGAGGTCCAGCAACAAATTCCCAGAAGGGATTAAACTCCGTAAATTGAGCCTGATTCGGATCATAATAATGTGCGGCGGCGTAATGGACATCGGCGGTTAACCACACCACATTTTTAATCTCATCTTGCTGGATAAACCGGAGTAAATCTGCCAGTTCAAATTCCCGTCCTAAGGGAGGACCATCCCCATTCGCCGCGTTCTCAAACGTGGTTTCCCCATCTGGAACCATCAGTCCAATGGGCATATCACTGGCAATTACTTTCCAGGTGGCTGAGGACTTGCGTAACTGTTGTTTTAACCAACTAATCTGTTCTGTCCCTAAAAACGCTGTTTCTTCACTGGGTTCAGTCTGGCGATTAGCAGTATTCGGTCCTCGGTAGCTTCGCATATCCAGGATAAAAATATCCAGGGATGGACTATACTGAAACGAGCGATAAATCCGTTCGGGATGGGTATTGTTAACATCAATCGGAGTATAATCCAAAAACGCTCGTTTTGCCCTGGCTGCTAACAGGGAAGCACTTTTAACTGTATAACGGTCATCCTCTAAAAGTTGTTCCCCCGGATACCAATTATTCGTGGTTTCATGGTCATCCCACTGCACAAACTGGGGAACTTGGGCATTGAAGCGGCGAATATTTTCATCCAGGAGATTATAAACATAATTGGCGCGAAATTCTTGTAGGGTTTCGGCGACTTTAGACTTTTCTGGGGTGGTGATATTCTTCCAGATGCTACCATCATCTAGTTGCACCTGAGCAACAACGGGGTTATCAGCATAAACGTAATCCCCCGAATGGATGAAAAAGTCGGGATTTAACTGTCGCATGGTTTCATAGATTTTCATTCCGCCCCAGTCGGGATTAATTCCCCAGCCTTGACCCGCCGTGTCACCTGACCAAATAAAAAAGATATCCCGTTTGTCGATAGGCGCAGTGCGGAATGTGCCAGTGACGGGGGCGCTGTAGCGATTTAAGTCGGCTAAATCCTGAAAGGTGACGCGATAGAAAATCTGTTGACCGGGTGGTAGATTGGTCAGATAGAGTCGGGCAGTGTAATCACTACTTGCTAATGCCGTCGATCCGATCGCCCGTTGTGGATTGCGGAAGGATTCACTGGTATCATAGTCTACAATCATCCGACTGACGCGATCGCTCTTGCTCCAAATCACCGCCTGATCACGACTCACGTCGCCACTCGCCACCCCATAAGGAATCTGGGGACGCATTTTTTCGGAGGTGACAATTCCAGGTGCAGCACTTTGGGCTAATCCTGATTTCGATACCAGGTTAGCGGTAATCAATCCACCACTGGTTAAGGCGGAGGTAACCAGAAAGCGGCGACGGGTGATTCGTGACTGATTTTTCCCTACCATAGATAAAATGCCCCTAACGTGAACAGTAGAGCAATATAATTCAATTCAACATCAACCCTGATGACTAGACCAGACAGACACAACTCTTTGGTCATCAGAGGTTCAGCTTGTTTACCCCGTTGGTAAATTTATGCCTTGCTGTCCTTATATTAAGCGCTTTTTTGTTAGAGAGTGAGTATCGCCTCTATAATTAACATGGTAGGCATCTGGCTCCTCGGAGTCAGGTGAACAGACTCTAAAGTGCAGTGTTTCCATAAGCGTGTCGGGTAAGCCAGAGTGAAATGACCTTAAACTGCTCGCAAGACAGTGATCGGTCAACGTTATTTTTGCAGAGAAAAAGGGGGCTGATTTTACGGCAAACTTTCGTCGGTGAATTGGTTCTCATCTGGAAAAAAATAAAAATGAACTCATGTTCGATTGCCTGATCAAGACTAAGACAAGTGAGTGGGGTGCTGTTTTCAATGCGATGGTTAATTAGACTTGTCTAAAAATTAGTCAAAAACCCTTTCAATGCTTGGGTTGACGTTTAATTTATCGACCAGTCTAGTAATGAAGAAAAATTCAACAGGGGCGCTGACAAAAACGATGGTGTCAGGTTCTCAAGACGCTTGGGAAAATAAACCTCTAGGCGGACGCTATCACGTTATCGAAAAGCTAGGGGTCGGAGGGTTTGGTCAAACCTTCTTGGCGCGGGATATGCATTTGCCCGGTCATCCCCAATGTGTCGTTAAAAAGTTAAAACCTCAAGTAAGCGATGATGATGAGGAGGGGCTGCAAACGGCGAGACGCCTGTTCCAAACGGAAGCGCAAGTCCTCTATCGACTGGGGAATCATGAGCAGATTCCTCGGCTTTTGGCTCATTTTGAGGAGAATCACGAATTTTATCTGGCTCAGGAATATATTCAAGGACAACCCCTAAGTAAGGAGATAGATACCCATGTCCCCTGGTCACAGGAAGACGTGCTATCCCTGTTGCAAGATATATTACAGGTACTGACCTTTGTCCATCAACAACATGTCATTCACCGTGACCTCAAGCCAGCCAATTTGATTCGCCGCACTTCGGATGGCAGAATTGTGCTGATTGATTTCGGTGCGGTGAAACAGGTCAGATGTGAGTCGCTAAATCCGGAAACCGGGCTGACCAATGTGACGATTTCTATCGGCACGAAGGGATATATGCCCAATGAACAACTCGCCGGAAAACCTCGCTATAGTAGCGATGTGTATGCGGTGGGGATTATTGGCATTCAGTTATTAACTGGAATTCATCCCAAACATATCAAAGAAGACTCCGATACCGGGGAACTCAACTGGCGCAATTATGCCAAGCAGATTAGCCCAGAATTTGGGGAAATTTTGGATAAAATGGTGCGCTATGATTTTCGCGATCGCTTCTCGACAGCGGAAGAAGCCCTGTTAGCCTTCCAGAGTTTACCCGCGCCATTATTGGAGTCGGCATCACCTCCCCAACCGTTAACCCCTGAGTGTGAATTGCCGCCCTTGGTTGATCCCCAAGCGCCGACGGATCAGGAGAGTCAAAATTTAGCCGCTGATTCCGCCGAGACTCAGGCGTGGGAAGCGACGCCAACGGAATCAACGCTGATTGAAGTTGAGGAGGCGAATAGCGAATCATCCTCGAGTCAAACCCAAGACAGCGCACGCACCCAAACCTCTCAGCCCCATCTGGGACGCACTGATGCTACCGTATCCCTGAGTCAACCCCAGGACTTGGAACCCACCGCAACGGTGTCAACCGCCGCGAGACCCCATGGATTTCGGCAATGGTTAATGCAGCCTTGGACGATTGCGGTGATTGCGATCGCCATTGCGGTTAGTTCCACGGTTACTGTTACCCTGGTTCTACTTCCCTCTCAATTGAGATTGAACCCGCAGTCTCAAGTTGAGGATGTCCCCGCCGAAAGCCCCAGCCCAACTCCCACCCCCACTCCCACTCCCTCGCCAACCCCCGAACCCACGGCTGAATCCTTGCTGGAGGAAGCGGAAGACTTAAGACAAGCCGGAGAATACGAGAAAGCGATCCTGGTTTATGATCAGGCGATCGAACTGCAATCCGATTTAGCCCCGGCTTATTGGGGACGGTGCTATAGTCTCAATCAACTGGGACAACCGGAACAAGCCTTAGTCGCCTGTAATGACGCCCTTGCCTACAAATCCGATTATGCCGACGCCTTAGTCAGCAAAGCTGATGCCCTACGGCAACAAAACCAGATCATAGACTCCCTGCAACTGTATGGACGGGTAACGGAATACTATCCCGATTTTGCCCGAGGCTGGATTCGCTATGGCATAGCATTGCAAGGAGTGGGACGTTCCGCTGAGGCGGTTCAAGCGTTAGATAAGGCGATTGAACTGGAACGGAACTCCGCCGATGCTTGGGCAACTCGCGGTGAGGCGCTGATGGCATTAGGGCGCACCAAGGAAGCGATTCCGTCTCTGGATAAAGCCCTGCAACTGGAACCGGATCATGAAAAAGCTGCTGACTTGCGTCAAAAAGCCAGGGAAAGACTGGGGCGTTAGGGCACCTAAGGGATAGGGAAACCATGTAGAGACGTGCCATGGCACGTCTGGGAGAAGACATTAAGGTAGAGATCCCTTGATCAAAAAAGACATCAGATCTAGGGGCGGGTTTAGGATAAAATGAATCGACCCACCTCAATACCGTAACCCACTCTTTTCAGATTCAATCATCCTTGCCTTTGTCATAATAGATTGCAATTTACGTCGAGAGCGATTAAATTGCAATTTAAGATATGACCTTCACAGTTTCCTTCTTTGATTATCATCTGTGAATCACACTGAAACCAGACAACTCGGATTCTTTTCCCTCGCGGCTTTACTGGTATCGGCACATTATGGTTTGGGATTTGTTCTCGGCACCGCCGAAAAAGCCTTGACCTTGGGTTGGGCGGGTAGCCTCTATCCGATTTCCATTGCCCTCGGTACCCTTGTACTCCTGGCATTTGCCAGATTCTATTGGCGATCAGTTGAACCAATCTGGACGCTACTGGGAAACCGCTACGGACATCCCGTCAAAGTGCTGGTGGGAACCATGTCCTGGTTATCGCTAATTGGGATTTTTGCGGTGCAAATTATTGCTGGCGCATTTATCCTCAAAGTCTTAGATTTACCCGTGCAGCCCAGTATGCTAGGCTTAGCACTGATTTTTCTGCTCTCTTCGATACTCCCGATTGAGAAAGCCAGTTGGCTATTCCGGGGATTGCTGGGATTCAATATCTTGGCATTATTGTACGCGATCGCGAAACTGCACGCTGTTCCCCTCTATTTGCACGCCCCGGTGGACTTCATCCCCGCACTGCACCAGATGAGTCCTCCTGCTTTAATCGGCATCTCCTTATCGACAGTATTGCTGGTGTTAATTGATATGAAATATCACCAATTTGTCGTGCAAGCTAAGAATATGCGTAGCCTCTATCTCGGCTGTGTCTTGGCGGCTATCTTATTTCTGTTTCTGGCATTATTACCCTCTGCTGTAGTAATTGCTACCAAAACGGCTGGGATTTTACCCACCGATATTGATGGCAAAGCAATCATTCCTTGGATTTTACTATGGCTGGGTGGAGGCGCTAATCACTTGGGGGGACAGTTATTGATTTTATCGTTAATTGTACCCGCTCTAGGCGTCGGGAGTAGTATTTTGCGGGTGCAGACGAAGGTGGTTTTAGACTTTGAGTTGTTTCCTGATTCTCAACTAAATCGTTTAATTGTGGCGATCATTAATACGGCGTTGGGACTAGCTGTCGCATTGAAGGGTGGTTCAATTATCAGTCTCATTGTCTTGTTTTATGCTGTATATGTGGCAACCGTTTGGGTTCCTTTTGCCGCTTACCTCATCGCTGAAACCGGACGCTATACCTTTGCCGCGAGTAGTGTGCGACTGGCATTAATTATCAGTGGTTTGTCGGCAGTAGCCATGTTGATATTAAGCTTGATTAAACCGGATGCTGCCTTTTTTAACAGCGCGGAGTTAAGTATTATCATATTGGGCATTGGGTTTGGTTGCTTGGGGTTAGGCTTAGGCGAGATAATTGAGAAGTATTTGCCTATTTCTCCCATCAAAGAGGAATTGTAAGTCATTTGTCATTTTTCCTCCGTCCTTTGTCATCCGTTTTGATGCATCCCCGCCGGAAAGATGTAGTAGCGTGGCACATCTAATTGAATGGATTAGGCTTGCGTGCATAAATTGTAGGGGCGTGTAGGGGCGCAAGGCTTGCGCCCAATTTAGCGTATCCGGCGATTCCATCCTCCCCATAAGCATAGATTTCATCTCGCACCGCCATCGGCACAACAATCTCAGCACTCAGAACCTGCAAAAACTCAAGATACCCACCCTTACTCAAAAAAATCAGTGGCGAAGTATTAATTACCGTCAAGCTAGGCACGCTCTAACTCCTGCTCCAAATCATCAAAATCTACCTGAAAAACATCAATTTTATGCCGAGCCAAAACTTCCAGAAAATCCCGACGATTTAACCCAGCTATCTGCGCCGCTTTCTCCTGAGACACTTCCCCCTGCTGATACCAAAAAATCGCCGCTGCCAAACGCATCTCCTCCCCAAACTCCTGGGGAGACTTACGTCGTGCCGACAATATTTCCTCAGAAAAATTTAGAATAATTTGAACCATTTTATTGGACTCTTGGTATTTTTAATTCTCCCCTTATTGTAGAGTAGTGATGCACCCGACAGGATTAGCGATCACCTGCGGTAGGTTTCGGGACTGCGCTATAGGATGAGGATCGCGCTACAATAACCCTGATATCCAATGGTTGAAGTCAAAATGGAAGTTTTTCAACTGACAACTACTGTCAATTCCTCCGGTCATTTAGTCCTTGATATTCCCACACAACTCTCTCCAGGACCCGTGAATATTGTGCTGGTACTCAGTTCATCTGTTGCATCTAAAGTGCCAAACCAGAACTATGATTTTTCTGATTTGGCAGGGCGACTGAATTGGCGAGGAGATGCAGTAGCCATGGAAAGGGCTTTACGAGATGAGTGGTAATCGCTATATGCTGGATACGAATGCTATCGTTGCTTTGTTACAAGGCAATCTCCAATTGGTTCAATTACTCCAGAATGCTAGTTGGATTGGTATTTCGATTATTAGCCAGATTGAGTTTCTGGTGTTTTCTGGACTAACTGAAGCTGATCGCCAGCTTTTTCAACAGCTTGTTCAACGAGTGGAGGTTGTGGGTTTACCAGCAGGTGATACAACCTTGATTGAGAAGATTATCGAAATTCGTCAGCAATATCACTTGAAATTACCCGATGCCACAATTGCAGCGATCGCAATCCAAAATGGAGCAAGTTTGGTAACGGCTGATCAGGAGTTCTCGAAAGTCACGCAGTTGACAGTAACCACTTGGTAGTGAGTCATTGCTGGCTCTAAAACTCGATCTAGGTTACTCAATTGCTCGATCAGTTACCAATTAATAGAGATGGTGCGTTCCCATCCAGATGTTTGGTTTTAGATCAGGGGTTGAATTCAGGAATGCACCCTATAAGATTAGCTAGTCAGATTTCTGCTGTTGATCGGGAAATTTACACTTTACTTCAATTTCAAAATGACCCTCGGCTGAACTTTGAGTAATAAAAGGAACCCCAGCCTGACCAGCTAGTTTAATCCCAAATTTGATCGTCACTTCTTCAATTTGAGCATCGGTAAAATTTTTAAATGCTCCCAGCGCAAATTTGGTGTAGCCGCGAATCCTTTGGTGAACTTTTTGAATGTCAACTTTTGGTTTTAGCGCACGGGTTCCTGGTTCATCTTCGTCTAATTCTTCTGGAAGTTCAGTGTCTATTTTTGATTCAATAAACAATTCGTATTCGTGATCGTCCTCTCTAACAAGCAGGCGTTCTATGTCTGACATGAGTAGCCTCGGTGAGTTTATAATTGCTATCTTAGTAAAGATATTCTACACCCTCTAACTATCAGGTTTGGCAAGATGGCTCGATACGCATTGGTGATTGGTATTGCCAATTACAATAACTTTAGCAATTTAGAGAAAGCAGTCGTTGATGCCGAAGCGATCGCGCAGCGTTTAGAACGCCATGGAAACTTCCAGGAGGTAAAGCGTCTACCTCGTAAGTGGCTGAACGATGAAAACCGCTGGGCGGTAGCTAGTGACAAGAGGCTCAAAGGGAAGGAACTGGGTGATGAACTGAGAACCTTTCTCTTAGAGCAAGCCGTTAAAAATGAAGCTGTAGTCTATTTTGCAGGGCATGGCTTCCCGGTGTCAAGTTGTCTGGGAGTAGCGGAGGGATATTTGGCAACCTCCGATTGTACCGAAGATGGGCGCAATGCCATTTTATTACGGCATCTAAATGCGTTAATTGCTCAATCTGACCTCAGTAGTCTAGTCATACTCCTAGATTGCTGTTATGCTGGCACGTTACTAGAAAAGCAGCTACTACAGCCCACCTTGACGGCTTTTAATACGAAGCGAGATTATTACCTAATTACAGCCTGTCGAGGGTTTGAAAAAGCCTATGAAGGTGAAGACCACGGTTATTTTACCAGAGCGATTATCAAAGGACTATCTGTAGAGAATGCGGATGAAAAGGGCAAAGTTAGTGGCGATCGCTTATTTGATTTTATTGCCTCAGAACTTAAGGGTAGTGGGCAAGAACCAATTCGTCTGGGATGGGGACGTTCTATTACTCTAGTCCAGTATCCGCACAAACAGACAACTAGAGTAATTGATGAAACTTGTCCTTATCAGGGTTTAAAAGCTTTTGACAAAGATCAGGCGCAGTTCTTTTTTGGGCGAGAGAAGGTTGTTCAACAATTGATAGAAAAGCTGGTACAAGCAAATTTTGTGCCAATTATTGGGGCGTCTGGGAGTGGAAAATCATCAGTAGTTAGGGCAGGATTGATTCCTCAGTTAGAGAAAAACGGTTGGCGAGTCTTAGAACCAATTTTACCAGGAATTGAGCCGTTAGCTGAATTGAAACGGGCTTTAATAACGCTATTTGAGCGTTCAAATTTTCGGGAGATTTACTCTTTGATCGAGACAGAGGGTTTACGTCCAGTTATTGAAAAGTTACCGAATGAGGAACGTTTTTTGCTGGTAATCGACCAATTTGAGGAAGTATTCACAGTCTGTTTCAAAGAGAAAGAAAGACACCAGTTTATTGAATTACTCACTCAGGTCACGGAAATTCCTGATTCGCCCTTGGCAATTGTAACCACGATGCGAGCAGATTTTCTGGAACCCTGTTTGTATTATGAATCACTGACTCACCTGATTCAACACAAAGCCTTATATATGCCTCCATTGGTGGGTGCAGAATTAGAGGAAGGGATCGCGACACCTGCCAATCTCCAAGGTTATCAGTTGGAAACAGGACTCTTGGGAGCTATTCTACAAGATGTCGGTCAAGAAAAGGGTTGTTTACCTCTATTACAGTTTGCGCTAACAGAACTTTGGCAGCAGCGAGACCGAGAAAGTCATAAATTAACATTAACCAATTATAACGAACTTGGTGGAGTAATTGGGGCGCTCAATCGTCATGCCCATACCTTGTATAAAGACTTTACAGAACAAGAACAAGAATGGGTTAAGCAAATTTTTCTCAAGCTAGTGCGAACGGGGGTACAAGAGAAGGATACACGGCAAAGACAGCAAAAAGCCAAACTACTCGCGATCGCCGGAGATAACCAGACTCACCAAAATACTATTACCAAAGTCCTTGATAAGTTGGTTGATGGACGGTTGTTAGTCACAAATCGAGACGAAGAAGATTGGGTGGACTTAGCTCACGAAGCCTTGATGGATGGATGGGAAACTTTTGCTCAATGGCGACAAGAAAATCGTGAACTAAGGCGATTGATTGACAGAATGGAAGATGCTTATCAAGAATGGAAAAAGCATCCAAGCGATCAAAATTTAATTATGGGTGGCTTGCTCGTTCAAGTGCGGCAAAAATGGCAATACCTAAAATTGAATTTAGATGATGAACTGGTGTCATTTTACAAGATTAGTATTTTTCATGAACAAGATAGAATTAGTACTGTAGAAGGATTGAGAACTGAATCAAAGTTGCGAGAAAAAGCAACTAAGGTTTCTAACTTACTGCCGCTAAAACCTCTAGAGGGTTTGTTACTGGCAATTGGATCAATGGGTTTTAATTTGAACAAATTGCCACAACAGATTCTCACTCCAGTTCTGTCCAACCTCAGTCAAGCAATGGAACTAAGCCGAGTCCCAATTCTTTGCCACGGGCATGAAAATTTCATTTTGTCAGTTGCTTTTAGTCCAAATGGTCAGATGATTGCCACTAGCGGCGTAGACAAGACCGTGCGCCTGTGGGATTTACAGGGTCAACCTATTGGTCAACCCTTTCAAGGACACGAGGCTGCCATCCATTCAGTCGCTTTTAGTCCAGATGGGCAAACAATCGTTAGTGGAGGTGAGGACAAAACCATCCGCTTGTGGAATCTACAGGGTAAACCTATTGGTCAACCCTTTCAAGGACACGAGGATTCCATCCATTCAGTCGCTTTTAGTCCAGATGGGCAAACAATTGTTAGTGGAGGTGAAGACAAAACCATCCGCTTGTGGAATTTACAGGGTCAACCTATTGGTCAACCCTTTCAAGGACATGATAGTTCCGTCTATTCAGTCGCGTTCAGCCCAGATGGGAACATGATTGCGAGTGGCAGTTGGGATAAGACAGTGCGCTTGTGGAATTTACAGGGGCAACCTATTGGTCAACCCTTTCAAGGACATAAGACTTCTGTTAGATCAGTAACCTTTAGTCCAGATGGGAACATAATTGCGAGTGGCAGTGGGGATAATACAGTGCGTTTGTGGAATTTACAGGGGCAACCTATTGGTCAACCTTTCCAAGGACATGAGAATAATGTTATGTCTGTAGCCTTTAGTCCAGATGGGCAAATCATTGCCAGTGGCAGTTGGGATAAGACAGTGCGTTTGTGGAATTTACAAGGGCAACCTATTGGTCAACCTTTCCAAGGACATAACGATTCCGTTAGTTCAGTTGCCTTTAGTCCAGATGGACAGATGATAGCTAGTACCAGTGGCAGTTGGGACAAGATAGTATACCTGTGGGACTTACGGAGTCACCTCATCGGTCAATCGTTCCGGGGACATGAGGGTGCTGTTAATTCAGTAGCTTTTAACCCCAATGGGCAAATGATTGTTAGTGGCGGTGAGGATAAAACCTTACGTCTATGGGATTTACAGGGCAATTTAATTAGCACACCCTTTCAGGGACATGAGAATAATGTTACGTCTGTAGCCGTTAGCCCAGACGGTCAAATGATAATTAGTGGTAGTTGGGATGGGACAATACGTTTGTGGGACTTACAAGGTAACCTGATGAATCCACCATTTCGGGGACATACAGATTCTGTTTGGTCTGTAGCCTTTAGCCCTAATGGTCAAATGATAGTTAGTGGCAGTAGAGATTGGACAGTGCGCTTATGGGATTTGCAGGGTAACCCAATTAGCCAATCCTTAAAAGGACATCCACATTCTGTGAGATCTGTAGCCGTTAGCCCAGATGGTCAGATCATTGCTAGTGGTAGTTGGGATAAAACAATTCAGTTATGGAATTTACAATGTGAGCCAATTAATAAAGGATTTAAATTTAGAGGACATCAGTCTTCTGTATTCTGTGTTGCTTTTAGCCCAAATGGTCAAACCATTGTTAGTGGTAGTCGGGATAGGACAGTGCGCTTGTGGGACGTACAGGGCAATCCCATTAGTCAACCTTTCCAAGGACATGAGTTTCCTGTGACTTCCGTTGCTTTTCATCCAGATGGTCAATCGATCGTTAGTGGTAGTGAGGATGGAACAGTACGTTTGTGGGACTTGCAAGGCAACCCCATTGGTAAACCATTCCAAAAGCATGAGGGGGCGGTGAAGTCAGTTGCTTTTAGTCCAGATGGTCAAATGATTGTTAGTGGTAGTAGCGATGGCATAATATGTTTATGGCGTGGTCATTGGCGGGCGTGGTTAAACGTTTGCTGCGATCGCCTCCGCTATCATCCTGCCTTCCAAAACCCTCAAACTGAAGTAGACAATCAAGCCTACGAAACCTGTCGTCAGTATGTTTGGGATACCTAAATTTCTTTAACTTTGTTAAGTATCATCAAGTAAAAATCAGAGCCGTTATTTGAAGATTGACAGCAAACAGAAGATTTAGAGACGTTGCATGCAACGTCTCTACAGTATTGCCACAACGAACTACCTACTTGACCCCAGACGCTTTCTTCGGCTTATAGGTAGAAGCAACGTGCAACTCCTTCAACTGCTTCTCTCCCACCTGGGCGGGTGCTTCTGTTAACAAACAACTGGCTTGTTGTGTCTTGGGAAACGCAATCACATCCCGAATTGATTCTTCCCTGGCTAACAACATAACCAACCGATCCAACCCATAAGCAATTCCCCCATGAGGAGGGGCGCCATAATCAAACGCTTCTAGCAAGAAACCAAACTTATTTTGAGCCTCTTCTGGCGACAATCCAATTGCCTCAAATACCCGTTTCTGAATATCAGGTTGGTACATCCGCAAACTACCGCCGCCGACTTCATAGCCGTTATACACTAAATCATACGCTTGCGCCCTTGCCGTTTTCAGATCATCGATATCATCGGGGTGCGGTGCGGTAAAGGGGTGATGAATTGCCTCTAAGCGCTTCTCATCCGCATTCCATTCAAACATCGGATAATCTGTCACCCAGAGTAAATTAATTTTTGTCGGGTTAATCAGTCCCAACTCTTGACCCAATACCTGGCGCAGGCGATCCAAGGTTTTATTCACTACATCGGTAGCCCCCGCACCAAACAGCAGTAAATGACCGGGTTTTGCCCCTGTTATCTCTAGCAGTTTCTGTTTCTGTTCCTCAGTGAGATTATCTTTAATCGCCCCAATCGTATCGATTTCCCAGTTGTCTCGCACCCGAATATAAGCTAAACCCTTAGCACCTGCTGCAGCGGCTTCGTTAAATAAGTCACCACTCTTACCGGGTTTAATTCGCACGTTGGATATTTTGTCGTTACCGCCAGGAATGGGCAGAACTTTCACCTTACCCCCAGCCGCCACTGCACCGGAAAAGACTTTAAATCCTGAATCTTTCAGTAATTCCGAGACATCCACTAATTCCAAGCCAAAGCGGGTATCGGGTTTATCCGTACCGTAGCGTTCCATGACTTCGGCGTAGGTGAAACGGGGAAAAGGGCGGGGAATGTCTATCCCTTTTACTGTTTTAAAGATATGACAGACCAAGCCTTCATTAAGCTGGAGAATCTCATCCTGGGACATGAAACTCATTTCCATGTCCAACTGGGTAAACTCTGGTTGACGATCTGCCCTTAAGTCTTCATCCCGGAAGCAACGGGCAATCTGATAGTAACGGTCTAATCCGGAGACCATTAACAATTGCTTGAATAATTGCGGTGATTGTGGTAGAGCATACCATTGTCCGGGATTTACGCGAGACGGTACTAGATAGTCTCTCGCCCCTTCCGGTGTGGAACGGGTTAACATTGGGGTTTCCACCTCAATGAAGTGTTGCTCATCTTCTAAATACCGACGAATCGCCTTAATCACCTGATGGCGCAATTCTATATTTTGGCGCATACGATCGCGGCGAATATCCAAGTACCGATATTTGAGCCGCAAGTCTTCCCGCACGGGTTCGGCGTCGGCGGTGGACACCTGAAACGGTAACTGCTTCCGCACCGTATTCAACGGGTTAATCTGATCGGCATACACTTCCACTTCACCCGTGGATAAATTCGGGTTGAGCGAATCATCGGGACGCCGACTCACACGCCCAGTAATTTGTACCACATATTCATTCCGCACAGCTTCTGCATTCTGATAAGAATCCGGCGTGCGCTGAGGATCACTAACAATCTGCACAATACCCGTGCGATCGCGCAAATCTAAAAATATCACCCCCCCGTGGTCGCGTCGCCGATCTACCCAACCACAGAGGGTAACGGTTTCACCAACATGGTTACTTTGCAATTCGCCGCAATAATGAGTCCGCATAGCCGATGAAAAAATAAGTGCTTTGACAGGAAGGAACGTCTAAGGTAACAGAATGTGAACGCTTTGCCCATTATCCTGCATTCGGCGGTCATTGTCTTTGCCTTCCCACCAACTTCATCGTCTCTGGATAGAGGAAGATGGCGATCGCACCACAGATCCTAAGCAAACTCTACCGATCGGAGGGCGATCGCTGTTTGTAAAGTTTGGTAAACCTAGGAGTAGAGATATTTTGTTGTACTAGAGGAAAGAAACTATATGGCTTCTACTCAACCGACTGGTGTAAACCCAGCCCGCTCTGAGGAGACGAAAAACATAACCCAAGCATTTGAGGGATTGGGTACAGATGACAAACTAGCGTTACTTTACTACATCTACGAAAAAATGGGTGATTCGATCACACCAGCAGCACCCACGGCGGCTGATGCGGAAATCTCCCCCCAACTACTGCGAGACTTCTACAACCTTTCCGATGATCAGCAGCTAACCGCGATGCGGGAAATCGTCAATTGTCAGGATACACAAGTATCACGGGCGTATGGGGCATTGAGTGAAAATAACCAATTGTTAGTCTGGTACGCTTGGGCGCAAGGCATGGGTGATACGGTTGTCGATATGCCCTTAGATTACAAAGCCCAGTCAGAGGTGAATTCGATTCTATCCCAAATCGAAAATCTAGATTTCGAGGGACAAATCTCTCTACTGCGCCAAGTTGCTGGTGATATGGGTTACAGTATCGTTGAACCCGTTCCTAGCCAGGAAGAAACCGGAAAAACCCCCAGTTTATAGAGTCTCAAGGGATTGGGGAAGTAGGGGCTTGGTTACCAAGCCCCTATCCGATTGATCGAAAAGTCCGTGATAAGTTCGATGGTGAGATAGAGTTGGATACTTGGATAATGGATGGATTTAGTGGTATTCATACCCTTTGACTGTCTCACCAGCTCAAACCCGGACTTATCGAGGATGATGACAATGACCATTAACACGGCGAAGATTGAGAGCATCTTACAAAATTTTGTCACTGGCACCAGTGAGGTTCAGGGAGCAGCTCTCGTGTCTCCCGATGGGCTACCTCTAGCTTCTAGCTTGCCTAATGAGATGGACGAAGAACGAGTTTCCGCCATGTCAGCCGCGATGCTGTCGTTGGGAGAGCGGATTGGCTCAGAGTTGTCCAGAGGCTATCTTGATCGCATTTACGTCGAAGGCGATCGCGGCTACGGCATTTTAACCAATTGCGGCGAATACGCGGTATTACTCGTCTTAGCCAGCAAAGCCGCCAAGCAAGGTGTACTGTTGTTGGAAATTAAGCGTGTGATTCCAGAGTTAAAAGCGGCGCTTGATCCGATCCGGAAAATATCAGGAGCGTATGACACTCAATCACAGGTCGCTGAATAATTCATGACTCCGACAGGAACTGCCATTGCTCTCCTACCTCTATCATGGCTGTGACGAGGTGGGATACTCTCTGGAATGAGTTTGCCCAGAACGTCCTGTGGGCTTGAGTTTAAGCTCAAATCGGGATAGAGATTTAATTCCTCATATAGCTCCATCAAGTAGGTGAGGTAGGCTAAAGCGCTGCTCACAGATCCGTCTTGGCATCAAAAAAATCCTGAGAACTGACACCCTATCTTGAATCAGACAGTGTAAACTTATCCTGACTGCTGCCTTAGCGCTCTGACTGATGTTGCCAAGGTTAGGATAACACGATTACTATAGATCATAAAGATATTTATGATTTATCTAAGAAAAGTAAAAAAAGATTGACTATTCTTCAATTAGAATTGCAAACCTAAGACAATAAGTCTAAAGTCTGCCTATTTTTTGACAATTTTTTAGCAAGTAGTGAACAAGTAATGGCAATTACAAGCTGTTTGTCGGAGTTTTCTCTCCCCGAACTATTTCAATTTCTAGATCAAGGCAGCAAAACCGGATTGCTGACCTTGCGCTTTCTGACGGAAAATCAGGAGAAACGGGTACGTCATGTACTATTACACCAAGGTCGCATTGTCGCTGTGACCAATCGCTTGGATCACCAGTGCTTGCTCGCCATGATTGTCCAACGCGGGTGGATTAGCCCGGAAGTGCTGCGAGAGCAGGTGAACCGTTGTCCCGCCAATATTCCCATTGGTTTATATTTAAAGACTCAATCGTTTCTCCAGCCGGAACAACTCAGGCTGTTGTTCCACGCTCAAGTGCTACGGCAAGTCTGTGGTTTATTTCGCTTGAGGGAGGCTCGATTTAAATTTGATTCTAAAGCGACTTTGCCGACGACGGAAATGACTGGCTTAAGCCTCAGCGCCACCGAAGCTACGCTTATGGGTTTACGAGTGCTAAGAGACTGGGTATTATTAGCAGACAAACTGCCAGAACCAACCTCCGCCCTGTCTAGAGTCGTGATCGGCAAGCGTCATCTGCGCTTAGATTCCCTGGAGGGGCAAGTTTGGCAGCGATCCAATGGCTCGATTTCTCTGAATACAATGGCAACTCAGCTCAAACAGCCCATAGAAATAATTCAACAAACGGCATTTCGCCTGATTAGCGTGGGTTTAGTCCAAGAAGTCCCGATGATGACGGCGGCGTCTCGTTCTAAAGCCATGGCAGAAGATATGTTAGAGCCTGTAGCGGCTGGAACCAATCACGGCGGTAAGGAAGAGAATGGCTCGGATGTTAGTCAAGGCTTTATGCAAAACTTGCTGGGTTTCTTGAGGAGCAGCAAGTAACGGTGGAAATTATGCGTCTAGTGGTTACGGGTACAGTGGGTGCTGGCAAGTCTACCTTCATTCGCTCAGTTAGCGAGATTGCCGTGGTCGATACGGATCGCGTCTCCACCGATCAAACCACTGACATCAAGCAGAAAACAACCGTAGCGATGGACTTTGGACGCTTACAATTTGCCCCCGAAATGGCGTTGCATCTTTATGGTACGCCGGGACAAGCTCGCTTCGATTTTATGTGGGACATCTTGATTCGCAAAGCCCATGCTTATATTCTTCTGGTGGATGCTCATCGACCTAGCGATTTTCGTTCAGCCCGTAAGTTGCTAGCGTTTATGAAGCATCGGGTGGATATTCCGATGCTAATTGGCTTGACCCACAGGGATTGTGAAGGTGCTTGGTCTGAAGAAAATGTCGCGATCGCTCTAGGGTTTGTGGATGAAAAAACTCGTCCACCTTTCGTCAGCTTAAATGCGAATGAAAAAGATTCTGTTATTGATACTTTAATTGTCTTAATTGAACATTATTTAAGTTGTGTTGTTAAAACATAATCGTTTGTGAATTTTAATGGTTGATAAGCAAAATGTATAAGAAATTAAGATAGCATTATTATACTTAATTAGAAGCAATAGAAGGCAAATCTCAATTTTTGTTAGTGTGAACATCTAGTTCGCCTGTAGAAGTAGGCTAGCCAGATGTTTTCGCTGCGTGTAGGCTGCACCGCCTTTGGGACTTGGGTGGACATGATCATGCTGCAAAAATTAAGACTATTGGTTAATATGAATAATTGTTAAGCTATAATATTATTAAGAAACTATAAAATTAAGTTAATTTCCGATAAACCTTCAACACATCCTGATTGAAGTCCGCGCTGATGTTCTTTAAACTGTCCTTTTAAAACGATGGCTATTACAGGTTACTTATCTGATTTGTCTCTTCCGGAACTGTTTCACTTGATTGAACAGGGGAAAAAGACCGGGTTGCTCACATTACGCACCGCATTAGCCAGTCCATCAATTCCCTATTATGTATGGGTTCACCAAGGTCGTATTGTCGCGACGGCTAATCGCTTAGATGGTCAAGGTTTAATCGCCCTGATTGAGCAATACCAGTGGGTGAGCGATCGCGTGGTAGCCAAGCTAGTCCAATGGTGCTGTCCGACGGGAAAACCTCTGGGGTTGTGTCTCAAAAATCACGGTGTTTTACAAACCGAACATCTCAAGCAGTTATTCCAAGTTCAGGTTTTACAGCAAATCGGTACCCTGTTCCAACTCAAAGATGCTCAATTTAAATTGGAGCAGAATGCACCCCTACCCGGGCGAGAAATGACGGGGTTGAGCATACCCGCCACCGAAGCCACATTAATGGGATTACGGGTGCTGCGAAACTGGGATATCCTCGCCGATAAATTACCCGATCCCAATAGCGGTTTAATCAGTACAAAGACAGGTCAACTTCGTTCCCGATTAGATCCAGTCGAATGGCAGATTTGGGAGTACACGAAAGGGACAGTTTCGCTGAAAATGATTGCCAGGGAACTACGATTACCCCTAGAAAAAGTTCAGCAAATTGCGTTTGCTCTGATTACTGTCGGTTTAGCTGAAGAAGTGCCGTTATTCGTAGGAAATCTACCCACTCAATCCGTTGAACCCCTACCCGCGCAATTGACGGAAGAATCGGACACTAAAACGCTCAGTCAATCTTTCGTACAAAACTTTATGAGTTTTTTGCGGAACAGTAAAGCCAAACCAATATCAATTGGAACTTAATGGCGGGTTTGTCGGGGCGGGTTTCACAACTATCCTTTCGGTTTTAACTAGATTTGACTAAACCCGCCCTCCGGATTTAGGCTGACGACGCTGTTGCTACTTTTACCATTTCCTCTGGAGTCAAATGAGAATGAATAACTTCACCATCTCGAAACCAAACAATACGCTTCGTCAAACGAGCGACATCTGGTTCGTGAGTCACCATCACCACCGTAATTCCCTCCTGATTGAGTTGGCTAAATAACCCAATTACTTCAGCCGTTGTATGAGAATCCAGCGCCCCGGTTGGTTCATCTGCCAACAGTAATACGGGTTGATTCACGATCGCGCGGGCAATGGCTACCCGTTGCTGTTGTCCACCAGACAGTTGATTGGGCTTATTTAACTGGCGGTTTTCCAATCCCACTCGCTTTAAAGCACTCATGGCGCGATCGCGGCGTTCTTGGGGGGAAATTCCAGCATACACCATGGGCAACATCACATTTTCCAAGGCGGTGAGTTGGGGTAGCAGGTGAAACTGCTGAAACACAAAGCCAATCTTGACATTGCGAATCCCAGCTAATTGAGCATCATCCAGATGAGAAACATTCATACCATCTAGGTAGTAGCGTCCAGAGGTGGGTTGGTCAAGACAGCCGATAACATTCATGACAGTTGATTTTCCCGAACCCGACGCCCCCATAATTGAGCAGTATTCACCTTTATCTATGGTTAGATTTACTTGGCTGAGGGCTTTGACTTCTGTGTTACCTGTACCATAAACCTTAGAAATATTTTCTAGACGAATAATGATGGGTGGTTCCACTGCCGTTGAATGAATCGACGATGGAAAATTGATAGAATCGTGCATAAAGTCCTACGGTTAATCAACAAGACAATTGTAGGGGCGGGTTTAGGAACTCAATTATGTATTCACCGATAACTCAACAACAAAACCCGCCCTACTGATAATGAACAAAAGCCTAAATAATATTTTTGGTTTATAATCATAATATTTCATCAAAGCTATAGATAGACTGGGTAAATTCAATGCTGAAAAAACTGAGAGGTGGATTTTTAATGGGAATTGGCTATATGCTCTCCCCGTTGTCTTGGTGGAATGACTTATTTTTTAATATGCCCATTGCCTACCTTTTTGCCTATCTGTTCAGTTGGATTTTTCCTGATCTGTTCTTACCGCTCACCGCTGTTGGTTACTGGCTCTCCAATATTATAGGGATTTTAATGATGCAAATGGGGGCTACAGATATGTTGTTTGAGCAAAAGCAGCGGAATTCTAAAAAAGATTTACTCATTGGTTTTGGTACATCAACGGTTTACACCTTAGTTGTTTTAGCACTCATGTATTTCCATGTTCTCGAATCTCCTGTATTTTTGGTGAATCAGTAGGGCGGGTTTTGTTCATTTATTGGTGAGGTAGGGCGGGTTTTGTTGCTCACTTATCGGTGAGGTAGGGCGGGTTTTGTTGTTCATTTATCGGTGATTAGCTGAATTGATTCCCTAAACCCGCCCCTACAATTGTGCCTAAACCCGCCCCAACAATTGTGCCTAAACCAGCCCCTACAATTGTGCCTAAACCAGCCCCAACAATTGTGCCTAAACACGC